>JABFXB010000265.1 GCA_013361975.1 Dermatophilaceae bacterium | reverse complement strand
AGCCCGTGCTCGGCCTTGAGCCACGAGACGAGCTCGCCGTGCCTGCTCGTGCCGGCGGCGTGCTGCTGCCGGACCAGCCCGAGCCAGTGCTCGATCGGCTGTCCGTAGGTCTTCTGGATCGACGGGAAGTACGACGCGGGCCCCTTCGGGGCGGCGGCCTGGCGGGTCATCGGTGCTCCTGAGGTGTTCGTCATGCCCTCACGTCGAAGGCGCTGCGCCGTTCTCGACAGGGTCGCCCACCCTACGTGCGTGCGCCGGGTCGTCGGCGGGGCGCTGCGGGACCTCCCTCGTGGACGCCGGGGGAGTGCAGGTTTGTGGCGTCCGTCAACGGGGCGACGGGCGGTAGACGAGCCACAGGGCGCCGCTGACCGTCGGCGTCGCGCTCACCAGGGTGAGCCGCTGGAGCTCGGTCGCCTTCTCGAAGAGGCGTCGCCCCTCCGGGTCGACGACGGGTGCGACGGCGAGGTGCACCTCGTCGACGAGGCCCTCGGCGAGCAGCGACTGGGCGAGCTCGATGCTGCCGTGGACGCCGATGTCGCCGCCCGAGGTGGCCTTCAGGTCGCGCACGACCTCTGCGAGCGGCCCGCCGACGGCCTCGGCGTCACCCCACTCGACGCCGAGCGGCGTGGAGGTCACGACGTACTTCTTGACGCGGTTGATGAAGTCGGCGAACGGCTGCTCGTCGGATGTCGGCCAGTAGCGCGCCCACTCGTCGTACATGTGTCGGCCGAGGAGCACGGCGTCCTGTGCCGCGATGAGCTCGGCCTCGAGGGCCATGAGGTCGTCGTCGAAGGTGGGCGGCTGGGGCTTGTCGGGGTCTACGTCGGGTGGGAAGGCGCGGGTGGGGTCGTCGACGGCGCCGTCGAGCGAGGTGATCGTGTAGAGGACGACCTTGCGCATGGTGCTCCTTGCCTGCGGACGGATCAGGGGGTGACGAGCTCGAGCCCGAGCCACTCTGCGAGAGAGGCGATCTCACGGTCGACGTCACGGCGCACGCGTTGGGTGAAACGGACGTCCTCGTGGACCGCGTTGACGACGAGGCGCCCGGCCTTGCGGTCGGCCTGGGCGTCGAGCTTCCCGACGAGCCGGTCGTGGTGGAGGATCGGCAGCGCGAAGTAGCCCCAGCGCCGCTTCTCCTTCGGCTTGTACATCTCGAGGATGTAATCGAAGCCCCAGAGCTGCTCGGCGCGGACGCGGTTGTGGATCAGCTGGTCGAACGGCGAGAGCAGGGCCGCCCGCCCGTCGAAGACGCTGGGGACGTCGAGGTATGCCGGGTGGACGCGCCAGGTGCCCGGCACCCCTTCGACCTCGGCGGGCTCACCGGCCTCGCCCGCGTAGGCCTGTTCGCCCGGCATCTCCGGACCGGTGGCCCTGGCGATGCCTAGGGACTCGAGGCGGCGGTCGTTGCGCAGGCGCGTGGCCTCCTCGTGGGTCGGGAGCTCGAAACCGTCGCCGTAGACCCTCTCGGGGAGGTCCCAGTAGCGCTGGCGACCCTTGCGGCCCGAGACCGCGATCTGGCCGCGGCGCGCCATGGACTCGAGCATCTTCGTCACGTTGCGGTTGTTGGTCCAGCCGCTCGAAGGCCACGGGACGGCACTGGTGTCAGGGATGTCGCGCGAGAGCAGCGGACCTTCGGCGTCGAGCCGGGCGAGGATGTCTCGGCGGAACCGCTCGTTGGCCTCCAGCCACTCCACCATCGCGGGGTGGAACTCGCGGCCGACCCACTCGGCGATCGCGATCGGCACGTCACGAGCCGGCCGGATGTACGCGACGGTCTCGTGGAGCGTGCGGTCGTGCTCGACGGCCTCGGTGAGGTGCTCGGGGCGGTAGGAGCTGCCGAGCCGGCTCCACAGCACGAGGTCGGCGCTCGGCGCGATCGCCGCGGTCGGGTCGATCTGCAGCATCGTCAGCCGCTCGACCGTCTCGACGAGGTCGGTCGGGCGCGGCTCGTCGAGCAGCTGCGCGTGCACGGCGATGCGCCGCGCGTCGTCGAGGCTCAGCCGGTGCACTGCCATGGCCCGAACCTAACCAGCCGCGCCGACAGGGGCGTCTCCGGCGAAGGGGGCACCTGGGCGCTCGTCGTCCCAGGCGGCCGCGGTGATGCGCCAGCCGGCCGTCGTGCGCACGAGCTGGATCGACTTCATGCCTCGGCCCTCGGTCGCGGTGCCGTCCTGCACTCCGGCCTTGGCGTAGCCGCCGAACCAGTGGGCGATGTCGCCGAAGACGTCGATGCGGCCGCCGGTGGGCCACTCGCTGAACTCGGTCAGGCCACCGCCGCCCAGCAGCGCCTGTCTCGGATCGATGAACGTGTCGACGTCCATGACCGTCGGCCCGCGGCCGCACGTGCTGGTCACGAGTGCCTGCGGCACGAACAGGCCGCGCAGGGCGGCCATCCGCTCCGCCAGCCCCGGTCCGGTGGCGAACGCGGCGAAGAAGGTGTCGACGACGGCCTGGATGTCGGTCCGGTCCGACGGGCGGTCAGGCTGGGGCGCGGCTTCGGTCATCCGCCGACCCTAGCCAGCCGGGACGGAGACATGGCCGTTCAGGGGGCGCTCCTGCAGGTGGTTCAGAAGCCCCCGCCACCACCGGGATGGACGTCGAGGTCGCGGTCGACGATGTCGACCTCGCCGCAGCGCTGGCAGGTGAGCCTGACCGTCCGGTTGGGCAGGCGCTGTCGGGACCACTTGTGGCCGAGCAGCAGGCAGAGCGGATGACGTCGGGCCATCACCCCAGTGTCCTCTCGGGCGGTTGCAGCCGAAAGACCCTCGCCGGGAGCAGAATCGGTGGATGGACCTCTCAGCCTTCGGTGTCCGCGCCTCCGCCGGCAGCCTCCGCGGCACGGACGGCGTTGCCCTGCAGCACAGCTGGACCGACGAGGGGGTCGTCGCCGCGCCCGTCACCAACGGCGCCCAGGTGCTGCACCTGTCGGTGGCCGTGTGCGTGCTCAACGACACCTACCGCGAGTCCGAGCGCCTCGGCATACCGGTGGACGGTGTCGCCGTGGAGGCCGACGGCGCCTTCGACGGCGAGTGGCAGTCGACAGGCATCACGTATGCCGTCACCATCGACTCCCCGGCCTCCACCGAGGACGTCGCGCACCTCCAGAGCGTCGTCGACGAGGTCGCCGAGGTGCCCCGCGCCCTGCGGGCCGGCGCGCCCGTGACGAGGAGCTACTGAGTCCCGTCGAGGATCACTCCGTCACCGACGGTGCGGCGGCGTACTCCTCGTCGGTGACGGGCGTCAGCCAGTGCACGACGTCGTGCTCGTCGTCGCCCTCGTTGATGGCGACGTGCACCATGAGCCGGTTGGGCGCCGCGCCGTGCCAGTGCTCCTCGTCGGCCTCGAAGAGGACGCGGTCGCCGGGGCGGATGACCTCGATCGGGCCGCCGCGGCGCTGGCAGAGGCCGACGCCCTCGGTGACGAAGACGGTCTGGCTCAGCGGGTGCCGGTGCCAGTGGGTGCGGGCGCCGGGCATGAAGTGGACGAGGTTG
>JABFXB010000010.1 GCA_013361975.1 Dermatophilaceae bacterium | reverse complement strand
CCGACCTCGGCCACGACGTCGCCGAAGCCCAGCAGGTGCATCGCGAGGGCGCGCTCGTGCGGCTCGCCGAGCAGCAGATTCGCGTGCTGGGCCGCCGGGTCGTGCCCGACCTGGCGGAAGATCGACCGGATGCGGGCGACGACGTACTGGAGGTACGGGCCCGTGTTTCCGGTCAGCGCCAGCATGCGGTCGAGGTCGAAGACGTACTCGCTGTCGTGCGCGACGGACAGGTCGGCGTACTTCACGGCGCCGATGCCGATCTGGCGCGCGATCGTGGCACGCGTCGGGTCGTCGAGCTCGGGGCGGGCCTCGTCGATGACCGACCGGGCCTTGTCGACGGCCTCCTCGAGCAGCGCCATGAGCCGCAGGGGCTTGCCCGAGCGGGTCTTGAGGATCTTGCGGTCATCGCCCAGCACGTTGCCGATCTGGACGTGAATGGGCGTGACGTCGTCGGGCAGCCACCCGGCCTTGCGCGCGGTGTCCCACACCATGTTGAGGTGCAGGGCCTGCGGGGCGCCGATGACGTAGAGCACCCGGTGCGCGTCGAGGTCGTGGACGCGGTACTTGATCGTCGCGAGATCGGTTGTGGCGTAGCCGTATCCACCGTCGGACTTGCGGATGATGAGCGGCACGGGCTTGCCCTCGCGGCCGGTGTAGCCGTCGAGGAAGACGCACAGGGCGCCGTCGGACACCTCGGCGATCCCACGCGACTCGAGCTCCTCGCAGATGCCGGGCAGGGCGTCGTTGTACATCGACTCCCCCGCGAGGTGCAGGTCGGTCAGCGTCACACCGAGCGTCGAGTAGAGCTTGTTGAAGTAGACCTTGGAGAGGTCGACGAGCTCGTTCCACAGCCGCAGGGTCTCGGCGTCGCCGGCCTGGAGCTGCACGACCCGCGCCCGGGCGCGCACGTTGAAGTCGCCTGCGCTGCCGGCGGGCTCGGCCTTCTCGGCGGCGTCGAACTTGACGCGAGCCGCCTGGTAGAACGCGTTGGGGTCGGTGACGAGCAGGCCCGCCTCGTCGGAACCCTCGCCGACGTCGAGCAGGTGCTCGATGAGCATGCCGAAGGGAGTGCCCCAGTCACCGATGTGGTTCTGCCGGATGACGTTGTGGCCGAGGTGCTCGAGGGTGCGGGCGATCGAGTCGCCGACGACCGTGGTGCGCAGGTGGCCGACGTGCATCTCCTTGGCGACGTTGGGCGCCGAGTAGTCGATCGGGATGTTCTGCGAGGGCTCGAGCGGCACGCCGGTGCGCTCGTCGGCCTCGACGTCCTGCAGCAGGCTCGCGAGCCAGGTGTCGGTGAAGGTGAGGTTGATGAAGCCCGGCCCGCTCACCTCGACCTTGTCGCACACGCCGTCGAGGTCGAGCGCGTCGACGATCTTCGACGCGACGTCACGCGGCGGCATACCGGCCTTCTTGGCGAGGGCGAGCGCGGCATTGACCTGCACGTCGGCGAACTGCGACGGACGCAGCACCGGGTCGGCCTCGCGGAAGTCGTCGCCGAGCGCGGCGGCGATCGCGGACTGGACCTTGGGCGTGAGCGCGACGAGCGGTGAAACCATGCGGGCCAGTCTATGAGCGCACGCGGAGTGCCCGCGCCACCGTTTCAACGGGGCGCGGGCAGCTCGCTCACTCGCCGCGCTTGGTGAACCCGGCCCGGCGGGCCGCCTCCTCGTTGTAGAACCAGACGTCCGGCTCCGCGTCGTCGTAGCCCTCGTCGTCGGGGCCGAGGAAGGTCGCGCCCTCACGGGTCCCCTTGATCGCGTGCCCGAGGGGCTGAGCGCCGTCGTCGATCGGTGCTGCGGAGCCGAGCCCGAAGCCACCGTCGACGACCTCGTCGAACTCCGAGACGCGCCGCCCCACCGGCGATGGCGACGCCTGCTCCCCGCTGTCGTCGGTCGAGCCGCCGGCGTATGCCGTGTCGCCGGTCTGCGTCTGCGTGTCCGCCGAGTCTCCGGCCGAGTCTCCGGCCGAGTCGGACGTTCCGGCCGTCATCCGGTCGGAGTCCCCGTCCTCGTCGGGGTAGGCCGCATCGGCGACGTCGGAGGCGGGCTGCGCCTCCTGCCGGCGAGGCTCCTCGGACGTCGAGCCGGCCGGCTCGTCGACGTCGGACACCTCGTCGCTCTCGTGCGAGTGGGGCGCCATGTCGACGTCGCGCCCCTCGTCGGCCGGCTCGTCGCTCTCCTCGGGTCCGCGCTGCCCCGGGGTCGTCGCCCAAGGCTGGCCGCGGTGGTCACCGGGGTCCTCCGTGGGCGTGCCACCCTCGGCGATCACGTCGTCGCGGCCCTCGAGCGCGGGCACGTCCACGCGATCCCGGTCGCCCTGGTCGGTGGCGTGCTGGGCCGTCACCTCGTCGTTCGTCTGCTCGTCCACGGGGTCACCCTCCACGGTGTCGTCGGAGTCGGCTCCGGCATCGCCGGGCTCCCCTTCGGCATACCCAGCCCCGGCGTCCGCCGTCGCCGGCGCGGCCTCGGTGGCGGCGGGCTCGTCACTGGTGTTCTTGTCGCTGGTGGCCGGGCGGCTGTGCCCGACCCCGGGGTCCGACGGCTCCCAGGCCGGCTCCTCGTACCGGCCGCGTCCGGCACCCTGCGCCGACTCCTCGTCGTGCGCCTCCGCACCCTCCGAGCCCGTCGAGGCGGCCGATGCGAAGGGGTTCTCGGCGTCGGCGAGGTCGTCCTCGTCGTCATCGTCGTGGGCGGCGGCGAAGGTCGCCGCGCCCGCACCTGCTGCGACCGCTCCCGCAGCAACGGCCCCGGCGGCTCCGGTGGAGCGCTGCCGTGACGAGGCCTCCTGGCCCGGAAGACGGTTGCCGTCCTCGTCGAGACGGTAGCCCTCGTCGTCGGTGCGCACGTCCGGGTCGACCCGGTCTGCCTGTCGCTCGAGGTCCGCGTGCTCGGCGCTTGCGGAGTCCGCGGCTGCGGCGTGATGCGCAGCCTGCTGCTCGAGGCGCCGCGCCTCGTCAGCCCGCTGCTTGGCCTCGGCCGCCGTGCGCTCCGCCTCGGCGCGGGCGTCCTGCGCCATCGCGGCGGTGACCGACGCGCGATCCTGGCTTCCCTGCACCTCGGGTCGGCGCTCCTCGACGCGGGCCCGCAGCTCGCCGGCCTCGAAGCGGCGGGCCTCGACCTCTCGGCGCCGACCGGCGTTGACGAAGAGCCAGACGATGATGCCGATGACGACGACCGCCACCGCGATCCACAGAACCAGCTTGCCGGTGTCGGACATGTCAATCCCCTCACGGTTGCGGACCTTCTCGACCGGTCCCCTCGGAAACCTACTGCGAGAGCACACCCGAGCGGCGGCTAGTGCCGTCGGTGTCGCCGACGAATCCGGCGGCCGGGCGACGAATCACCTTGCCGCCGTGTCCTGGTCCGGACGGGAACCCCCTCGAGTCAGCCGAGCCCGAGCTTCTTCGCCGTCGTCTCACGCATCTCGACCTTGCGGATCTTGCCGGTGACCGTCATGGGGAACTCGTCGACGATCTCCACGTAGCGCGGGATCTTGTAGTGCGCG
>JABFXB010000055.1 GCA_013361975.1 Dermatophilaceae bacterium | reverse complement strand
CGCCGCTCACCCCGACGACCCGTCCGTCACCGCATCCCCGCGTGAGAGCATGCCTGCATGGGCTTCCAGATCGCGGGCGATCCCGCCGCTGACCAGGTGCTCGACGAGCACCCGTTCGCCGTCGTCGTCGGGATGATGCTCGACCAGCAGTACGGCATGGAGCACGCCTTCCGCGGCGGCTACAAGGTGCTGAGCCGGTTCGGCACGCTCGACCCCGCCACCATCGCGGGCGCCGACCCCGACGAGTTCAAGGCGATGGCGAGCACGCCGCCGGCGATCCACCGGTTCCCGGGCTCGATGGCCGCTCGGCTGCAGGAGCTCGCCGCCCTCGTCGAGAGCCGCTACGACGGCGACGTCACCCGGCTCTGGACCGAGGCGACCACCGGCAAGGAGCTGCTCAAGCGCGTGCAGGAGCTGCCCGGCTTCGGCAAGCAGAAGGCGCAGATCTTCGTCGCGCTGCTCGCGAAGCAGCTCGGCGTCAGGCCCGAGGGGTGGGAGTCAGCGGCCGGCGACTACGCCCTCGACGGCTACCGCTCGGTGGCCGACGTCGTCGACGGAGACTCACTGCTCAAGGTGCGAGAGTTCAAGCAGGCCAAGAAGGCCAGTGCCAAGGCAGCCCAGGAGGCCTGAGCCACAAGAGTTTCCGTTCGTATGCCGCTGGGGCCGCCTCCGAGAGAAGCGGGCCCATCGGCATAGGTGGTCGATGATCGTCAGTTGGCGAGGAAGCCGAGCAGGTCTGCGCGGGTGAGCACACCGACGGGCTTGCCGTCCTCGACGACGAGGATCGCGTCGCAGTCCTCGAGCTCCTTGCGCGCGGCAGACACCGGCGAGCCGGCGCCGACGAGCGGCAGCCCGGGCTCCATGTGCTTCTCGACCGAGTCGGCGAGGTGAGCCTGGCCGGTGAACAGCGCCTGCAGCAGGGCGCGCTCGCTCACCGATCCGGCGACCTCACCCGACATGACGGGCGGCTCGGCCTTGACGACCGGCATCTGCGAGACGCCGTACTCGCGCAGGATCTGCACCGCGTCGCGGATCGTCTCGTTGGGGTGGGTGTGCACGAGGGCGGGCATGTCGCCGGACTTCGTGTGCAGCACCGACCCGACGGTCTCCTCGGTGTGGTCGTTGAGGAAGCCGTAGGAGTGCATCCACTCGTCGTTGAAGATCTTGCTCATGTAGCCGCGACCCGAATCGGGCAGCAGCACGACGACGACGGCGTCGTCGGGCAGGTCCTTGGCGGCTCGCAGCGCGGCGACGACGGCCATGCCGCACGAGCCGCCGACGAGCAGTCCCTCCTCGCGGGCGAGTCGTCGGGTCATCTCGAACGAGTCGGCGTCGCTCACGGCGATGACCTCGTCGACGACGGACGGGTCGTAGGCGCCCGGCCAGAAGTCCTCGCCGACACCCTCGACGAGGTAGGGGCGGCCGGTGCCGCCGGAGTAGACCGAGCCCTCGGGGTCGGCGGCGATGATGCGCACGGCGCCGTCGCTGACCTCCTTGAGGTACTTGCCGGTGCCGCTGATCGTGCCACCCGTGCCGGCGCCCGCCACGAAGTGGGTCACCTTGCCGTCGGTGTCGTTCCAGACCTCGGGGCCGGTGGTCAGGTAGTGGCTGTTGGGGCCCTCGGGGTTGTAGTACTGGTTCGGCTTCCACGCGCCGTCGATCTCGCGGACGAGGCGGTCGCTCACCGAGTAGTAGGAGTCGGGGTGCTCCGGCTCGACCGCCGTCGGGCAGACGACGACCTCGGCGCCGTACGCCTTGAGGACGTCGCGCTTGTCCTGGCTCACCTTGTCGGGGCAGACGAAGACGCACTTGTAGTCCTTGCGCTGCGCCACGAGAGCCAGTCCCACGCCCGTGTTGCCGCTCGTGGGCTCGACGATGGTGCCGCCCGGCTTGAGCAGCCCGTCACGCTCGGCGGCCTCGACCATGCGCAGGGCGATGCGGTCCTTCACCGAGCCGCCGGGGTTGAAGTACTCGACCTTCGCGAGGACGGTGCACCTCACCCCCGCGTCGGCGACGACCGAGCCGAGCTTGACGAGGGGCGTGTTTCCGACGAGGTCTGCGACGTTCTCTGCATACTTCACCCGCCCATCCTAAGAGGGGTATCCCACTGGTCGAGACACGCGGGGGTCGCGCCTGGACCGTCGCAAAGCCGGCACGTATGCCGTGTGCCGGGCGTTACCGTGGTGGACCGGTCAGCGACGAGCGCAGGAGGAGGGGGTCTTCGAGATGGGGCGTGCACGGCGCGCACGCAGGATCGCCCAGCAGGCGGCATACGGCGGCGGTGTGGGGGTGGCGGGCCTCGGGGTTCTCAGCCTGCTCGGCTACGGGCTGCTGCGCGCCGAGGCCCACATGGCGAGGCGGATCGTCGGACAGCCCTTCGAGGGTGCTCCCGCCGACAGCGGCACCTACGGGTCGGGCCACGGCATGTCGGTGCAGTTCCTCGTGCTCGGCGACTCCACCGGCGTCGGGATGGGCGCCGACCACCCGCACCAGACCATCGGCGCGACCATCGCGAGCGGCATCGCCGCCTTCAGCGGGCGGCCGGTCGAGCTGACGAACGTCGCCGTCATCGGCGCGGAGTCGCCCGACCTCGACGAGCAGGTCGAGCGCGGGCTCGCCGCCGTGCCCGAGCCCGACGTCGCCGTCATCATGGTCGGCGCCAACGACGTCACGCACCGCATCGACACGTCGGTGGCGGTTCGGCACCTCGAGATGGCCGTGCGTTCCCTGCGCGAGGCGGGAGCCGAGGTCGTCGTCGGCACGTGCCCCGACCTCGGCGCCATCGAGCCGGTGCCGCAGCCGCTCCGGCTGCTCGCCCGCCGCTGGTCGCGCGACCTCGCCGCCGCCCAGACGGTGGCCGTCGTCGAGGCCGGAGGGCGGGCGGTGTCGGTCGGCGACCTCCTCAGCGAGGCGTTCTCCGCCGAGCCGACGGTCATGTTCAGCAAGGACCGCTTCCACCCCAGCCCGGCCGGCTACGCCCGTGTCGCGGCCGCCCTGCTTCCGACGGTCAGTGCGGCGCTCGACCTCTTCGGGGAGCGCAGCGCGCCCACAGAGCCCAACCTGCGCCGCGGCGAGAGCGTCGGGCCGGTGGCCAAGGCCGCGATGCGCGCGGTCACCCAGCCCGGCACCGAGGTCGCACCGGCCGAGGTCGACGGCCACGCCCGCGGGGCCCAGGGGCGGTGGGCCGTGCTGCTCCACCGGCTCCGCCCGGCCGTGCCGCTCTCGGGCCCGCCGGGACTGGACGAGCAGGTGACCTCGGGTGACGTCGACGGCGAGTCCGTCCCGGAGGGGATGACCGACTCGTCGCAGGAGCCGACCCCCGACGAGCCGACCCCCGACGAGCCGACCCCCGATGAAACCGTGCCGGGTGCGTCACTCGACGGGGCCGCGCCGTCCGAGGACCCCGTCGCCCGCTGACCGGAACGGGGTCCGGGTCAGCCGATCTTCATGATCTCGGAGGCAGCGGGCGCCTTGATGCCGAGGTCCTCGTTCCACTTGGAGAAGTCGAGCTGGCCCGGGCTG
>JABFXB010000471.1 GCA_013361975.1 Dermatophilaceae bacterium | reverse complement strand
GCGTGCACGTCGGTGCCGCCGTCGGGCAGGAACTCGTTCTGGAACACCTCTGCCGTGAAGTCAGCCATCGATCGGGTCCCCTTCCATCGGCGCCGCGGCAGCGGTCGCCTCGCTCGTCGTCGATCCTCGCCCAGCCAGTCTCGCGAGGGCAACCGTGATGTTGTCGCGTCCACCCTGCTCGTTCGCGAAGTCGACGAGGGCCCGTGCCAGCGCCGTCGGGGTGGTCGCCTCCAGGCGGCCGGCCGCCTCCTGCAGCAGCGTGCGGAGGCCCTCGGCCTCGGAGCAGTAGTTCCAGAGCCCGTCGGAACAGACCATGAGCCAGCCGGGGGCGGCCTGCAGGGTGGTCAGGTGCGGGGTGAGGTCGTCGGGGGCGTCCTTGCCGAGCCAGCGGGTGATCGAGTGCGCGTGCGGGCCGTTCTCCGCCTCGACCCGGGGCACGCCCGCGGCCATCTGCTCCTGGGCGAAGGAGTCGTCGCGGCCGAGCTGCACCGCGGGCTGGTCGGGCGAGTCCGGCAGCCAGTAGACGCGGCTGTCGCCGACGTTGCCGGCGACGACGACGTCGTCCTCGACGACCGCCGCGGCGATCGTGCACGACGGGGGGTTGGGCACCTCCTCGTCGACGCACTCGGCGACGGCCTCGTTCGCCTGCGCCACCGCGACGGTGAGGGCACGACCCGCGGCGGCGGCCCACGCGTCCGGCGTGCCGACACCCTTCGGGAAGGGCTGGTCGAGCACCGACCTGGCCGCCGTGGCGGCCGCGAGCGAGGCGATGTGCGAGTCGGTGGCCATCGAGACGCCGTCGCAGACCACGAGCACCGCCCGCGACCCGGGTGCCTCGGTGGCGCTCAGCGACATGGCGTCCTCGTTGCGGGCGTGGCGCCGGCCGATGTCGCAGACCCCTCCGACCCACGCCGCGGGTGCCTCGGAGAAGTGGTCACGCGGGTCGGGCGGTGGGGAGCCGCACTGGTCGCAGTAGCCGTCGACGATGCGGCCCTGACCGCAGACGCGGCAGAGCAGGTCGTCGTCGGCCGGGGCGGGCGGCACGGCCGCCGACGGCACGGCGCCGGTCCAGCCGACGTCGAGCGGCGACTCCTCGCCGGCCGGTGCGGTCTGCGGCGTGGCCGACGCGAGCAGCGTCCCGTCCGAGGCGGTGGCCCCGGCGGCGCCGGCGGTCCCCGGGAGGGCGGAGGCTGCCGTGAGGACGACGAGGTCGGCGCCGCACGCCTCGCAGAAGCTCGACTCGGCCGGGTTGGCCGTGCCGCACACGTGGCAGGTGCGCGAGGCCGCCGGTTCAGCAGGCGCGGGAGCAGCCGGCGCCGGTGCGGCCGGCGCAGTCGCCTCGGGTTGCGGGGATCCCGTCGTCGGGGTGTCGGTCACCAGAGGCTCCAGGGTCGGATGGCGTTCGCCTCGTCGACGAGAGGCACGCGCTCGGAAAGGTCGGGGGTGCGCTTGGCCAGCTCGCGCAGGGCGTCCTCGAGACCGAGTCTCAGGCCGTTGGGGGTGCCCTTGTGGGTGCCGAGCCGGATGTCGGCCTTGTTGCCGGTCTTCTCCACCGTCTCGAGCGCCTCACGGTAGATGAGCGTCGTGAGCTCGGCGCGACGCCGCGCCGACAGCGAGGTGTCGTCGAGGGTGCGCAGCGCCTCGGCCAGGTCGGGCAGTCCGCGGTTGGCCTTGGTGAGCAGCTCGGCGAGTCCCGCCCGCGCCGTGCGGTAGGCGCTCGACTGCGGGGGCACCAGCCGGTATGCCGCCACGGCGCCGTCGACGTCGGAGCGTGCCGCGCGGATGCGGGCGAGCCCGAAGGCCGCCATCGGCACGTAGGTCGCGTCGGTGCGGGCGCAGGCGACGTAGAGGTTCTCCGCCACGGCGTCGTCACCGGCCTGCTCGCAGGCCTGGGCGAGGGCGAGCTTGGGTGCGAGCTCGCCGGGCACCTGGCCGTAGACGGCGTTGAACGCGGCCTGAGCCGCGCGGGCGTCGCCGCGCTCGAGGGCGGCGAGGCCCTGGATCCAGACGGCGCGCCACTCCCAGGGGTCGGCGGTGAGCAGCTCGACCGCGGTGGCCTCGGCGACGTCGCGCTTGCCTGCCTCCAGGGCAGTGCGGGCGGTGTCGAGGAGCACCTCGGTGGTGCGGGCCGCGGCGCGCTCGAGGACGGTGAGGCGCTCCGCGGGCGAGCCGGTGATGGTGCTGAGCCAGCCGGTCTGCGCGTCGTGGGGGTCACGGCGCAGGGCCGGGAGGTTGCGCCAGTCGTCGGGCTCGACCCCGGGTGTCGGCACGTCGAAGAGGAGCGAGCTGACGGTCGTGGAGGCCGCACCCCAGCCCCGGTCGAGTGCCACGACCTCGCGCAGCACGCCGACCATCTGCGACCGCAGCTCGTCGGCGGAGACGAAGCGGTCGTCGCGGTTCGGTGCGCAGGCCTTGGCGACGAGCCGGTAGAAGGAGTCGTAGCGCTGGAACACCGGGACGGTGTCCTGCGCGGGCAGGGTGTTGAGGTAGGTCGTCTGGTAGCCGCGGAACTCCATCGTCAGCACGACGAGGGTGCGGCCGATCGTGTAGATGTCCGACGCGACGGAGACGCCGAGCTCGGCCACCTCGGGCGCCTGGTAGCCGACGGTGCCGAAGATCGCGGAGTCCTCGTCGTCGGCCCGGCGCACACCGCCGAGGTCGATGAGCTTGACCTCGTCGCCGACCTGGATGATGTTGTCGGGCTTGAAGTCGCAGAAGACGAGCCCGAGGTCGTGGAGGTACTGGAACGCGGGCAGGATCTCGAGCAGGTAGGCCAGGGCCTGGTCGACGGGCAGCGGGTCGTACCTGCCGGCCGCCTGCAGCCGCTGCTTGAGGATCGACTTGAGCGAGGTGCCGCCGACGTACTCCATGACGATGTAGCCGGCGTCGTCGTGGGTGACGAAGTTGTAGATCTCGACGATGCTCGGGTGCGAGACCTGGGCGAGGAAGCGCTGCTCGGCGATCGCCGCGGCGAGGGCGTCGGGGTCGGCCGAGTTGAGCAGGCCCTTGAGCACCACCCAGCGGTCGGAGACGTTCTTGTCGCGCGCGAGGTAGATCCAGCCGAGGCCGCCGTGGGCCAGGCAGCCGGCCACCTCGTACTGCCCGGCGACGAGGTCACCGGCCTTGAGCTTCGGGTCGAACGAGAACGGGTGGCGGCACTTGGCGCAGAAGCCGGTCGTGCGGCCGGGCTTGCCGTCGCGGCCGCGGCCGACGGGCTCGCCGCACTTGGGGCAGAAGCGCTTGTTCTCGGGGACGGTGGGGTCCTTGAGCAGCGCCTTCGCCGCGTCGATCTCGGGCGCCGGCCGCACGGTCGTGATGCCGCCGCCGAGGCGGGCCGAGCGCAGCCGCTGCGAGCCGCCGGTGCGGCGCGTCGCGACCGACCCCGACTCGCGGGCGCGCTTGGAGCCCAAGGCAGCCGAGGCGAGGTTGCTCGACGCCGCCGAGCGCGTGGACATCTCGGGACCGACGCCCACCGTGCCGTTGCCCGAGCCCGCGCCGTCGGTGCCCCCGAGCTCGGGAGCCGGGG
>JABFXB010000004.1 GCA_013361975.1 Dermatophilaceae bacterium | reverse complement strand
AGTGCTCGTCAGAGCAGCACGGTCGTGAAGGCGCCCGCGTCGTGGAAACCGCACCGGGCATATGCCGCCCGGGCAGGCACGTTGAAGTCGTTGACGTAGAGCGACACCTCCTCGGCCATCCCGGAGAGCACCTGCTCGACGACGCTCGCCATGGCCGGGACCGACAGCCCCTGCCCGCGCAGACGCGGGTGCAGCCACACGCCCTGCACCTGGGCACAGCCGAGCGCGAGGGAGCCGACGTCGGCCTTGAAGACGACCTCGCCGTCCTCCACCTTGACGAAGGTGTGGCCGGCCCGGACGAGGGCTGCCACGCTGGCCCGGTAGCCGCGGTCGGAGCCGAAGTACGGCGGGTAGCCGATCTCCTCGGTGAACATGTGGGCCGCCGCGGGCAGCACGATGTCGACCTCGTCGATGCGGGCCGGCCGCACGTCGGGGTCGAGGGCCACACCCAGTGCAGACGGACGCTCACGGGTCGTCAGCAGCGGCTGGCGCGTGCGCACGGCGCGCACGGGTCCCCACGTCGGTCCGAGGCGGTCCCACAGCCCCACGACCTGCGCGCTGGGGCCGAAGATGGACGCGCACTGGCGCCGCATCTTCATGATCCGCGCCGCGACGGCTGCGACTCCGTCGTCGTCGAGCTCGACCGGCACGACATTGGCGCTGACCCAGACCAGCCCGCGCAGCTGCCCGTCGTCCCAGTGCCCGAGCAGCGAACCCGGTGAGGACCTCAGCGACCCCTCGGCGATGCGTGCCGCGACGAAGACGTTGGCCACCCGGTCGCGGGCGCACACGGCGAGCGCAGCGTCGTGGTCGGTCGCCGACAGCGGCCGCACGGGTAGGCGTTGACGCAGCACCACCCAAGAGTGCCTGCCCGCGGGCCGGGTGTCACCCCGGCACGCCCCGGCGCCGCCTCACGAACCAGACACAGTCCCCGCCCAGCCACTCCTCGAGGACCCCACACGATCGAGAGAAACTCCGTCACGAGCGGGAGCACACGTGCCCCCTCCCCTTCCGATCGAGAGAGCGCTGCGTCACCTCAGGGGCGGCACTCAGCCGACGGTGACGCTGGGCGCCCCTGCCGACTCCTCGTCGACCGGCTCGCCCATCTCCTCGGCGATGCGCATGGCCTCCTCGATGAGCGTCTCGACGATCTGCGCCTCGGGCACGGTCTTGATCACCTCGCCCTTGACGAAGATCTGGCCCTTGCCGTTGCCCGAGGCGACACCGAGGTCTGCCTCGCGGGCCTCGCCGGGGCCGTTGACGACGCAACCCATCACGGCGACCCGCAGCGGCACCGTCATGCCCTCGAGCCCGGCGGTCACCTGGTCGGCCAAGGTGTAGACGTCGACCTGGGCACGGCCGCACGAGGGGCACGACACGATCTCGAGCTTGCGCGGCCGCAGGTTGAGGCTCTGGAGGATCTGGATGCCGACCTTGACCTCCTCGACCGGGGGCGCCGACAGCGATACGCGGATCGTGTCGCCGATGCCGCGCGAGAGCAGCGCCCCGAAGGCGGTGGCGGACTTGATGGTGCCCTGGAAGGCCGGGCCGGCCTCGGTGACGCCGAGGTGCAGGGGCCAGTCGCCGCGTTCGGCGAGCAGCTCGTAGGCGCGCACCATGACGACGGGGTCGTTGTGCTTGACCGAGATCTTGAAGTCGTGGAAGTCGTGCTCCTCGAAGAGGCTCGCCTCCCAGACCGCCGACTCGACGAGGGCCTCGGGCGTCGCCTTGCCGTACTTCTCCATGATCCGCTTGTCGAGGGAGCCGGCGTTGACGCCGATGCGGATCGAGACCCCGGCGTCCTTGGCCGCGCGGGCGATCTCCTTGACCTGGTCGTCGAACTGGCGGATGTTGCCGGGGTTGACGCGCACCGCGGCGCAGCCGGCGTCGATCGCGGCGTAGACGTACTTGGGCTGGAAGTGGATGTCGGCGATGACCGGGATCTGGCTCTTCTGCGCGATGGCCGGCAGCGCGTCGGCGTCGTCCTGGCTGGGGCAGGCGACGCGCACGATGTCGCAGCCGGCAGCCGTGAGCTCGGCGATCTGCTGGAGCGTCGCGTTGATGTCGGTGGTGGGAGTCGTCGTCATCGACTGGACCGAGACCGGGAAGTCGCTGCCCACCCCGACCTTGCCGACCTGGATCTGGCGGGTCTGCCGACGGGGGGCGAGGACCGGCGGGGGTGCGGACGGCATACCGAGGGAGACGCTCATGCCGCCATTATGTCTCGGCCGGGCACGGCCCTCGGCTGCGGGCGGGTCGCAGACGGTCAGCCGAAGAGCTTGATCGGCTTGACGATGTCGGCGTAGATGAGCAGCACCGACATCGTGATCAGCACGAGGCTCATGCCGTACGCGACGGGCAGGCCCTTGGCGACGTCGACGAAGCCCGGGTCGGGCCGGTTGCGCAGGCGCGCCCACCCCTTCTTGACGGCCTCCCACAGGGCGCCGGCCACGTGGCCGCCGTCGAGCGGCAGCAGCGGCACGAGGTTGAAGACGAAGAGCGCGAGGTTGAGCGAGGCGATGAGCAGGATCAGCTGCGCGATCTTGAGCCAGTTGCCGCCCTCGTCGGCCGGGATGTCGAGGGCCGCCACCTCGCCGCCGATGCGACCCACGCCGACCACGGAGATGGGGCCGTTGGGGTCGCGCTCGTCGGATCCGAAGGCCGCCTGGAAGACGCCTGCCATCTTCTCCGGGATGCGCACGATGATCGAGGCGGTGTCGACGGTGCGCTCCCAGACGAACTTGGGTGCCTGGGTGATCGGCGTCTTCACGAGCTCCTGACCGGGGGTGATGCCCGCGAAGCCCATGGAGGCGAGCACGAGCTTGCCGTCCTTGGCGACGGCGTTGCCCTGGTCGTCGTAGGTGGCGCGCTCGAGCACGGCAGGCGTGATCGAGACCGGGAGCCTCTGGTCGCCGCGCTGGACGACCCACGTCATGGCGCGTCCCTTGCTGTCGCGGATGGCGGCGGACACCTCGTCCCAGGTCGACACCCCCTTGCCGTCCACCGAGACGATGCGGTCGCCCTGCTGCAGCCCCGCCGCCTTGGCCGGGGCGACGGGATCGCCGGGCTGGCACTTGGGCTGGGGCACCTGCAGCGTCGGGGCGGCCGTGGGCACGCACTGCGACAGCAGCCCGACCTTCGGGGCCACGTGGGGCAGGCCGTAGAGGGTGATGACTCCGGTCAGCAGCACCGTGGCGATGACGAGGTTCATCACCGGGCCGCCGAGCATGATGACGATCTTCTTGGCCGGGTGCAGCTTGTAGAAGACGCGGTCCTCGTCACCCGGCTGCACCTCCTCCATCGAGTCGGCGCGGGCCTGGTCGACCATCTGGCTGAACCGGCCGGTGGAGAGCGTGCGCAGCTCGCCCGGCTTGTCGCCGGGGCGCGGCGGGAGCATGCCGATCATGCGCACGTAGCCGCCGAGCGGGATCGCCTTGATGCCGTACTCGGTCTCGCCGCGCCGGCGCGACCACACGGTGGGGCCGAAGCCGACCATGTACTGGGTGACCTTGACCCCGAACTTCTTGGC
>JABFXB010000545.1 GCA_013361975.1 Dermatophilaceae bacterium | reverse complement strand
GGCGCGGCCGTGCTCGTGCGCCCCGACGGCCACGTGGCGTGGCGCTCGCCCGCCGGGGTTCCGGTCACGCCCGAGCTGCTCGGCGACGCCGTCCGGGCCGCGGCCGGCGCGCGCTGACAGCCGACCAGGCGGGCGCTGACAGCTGACCCGGCGACCCGGCCACTGGGCGACCCGCGCGCCTCAGCGACGCAGCGCTGCCGGCGACCCGGGCGTGGGTGCGAACCGCCAGATCACGGCCTGCTGCGCGAACGTCCAGGCGTTGGTCAGCACCCAGTAGACGAGCAGCCCCGCCGGCACGAACGCGGCGCCGACGAGCACGCCGCCCGCCGACAGCCACGGCATGGCCCGCTGGACCGACACCATCGTGTCCGGTTGGCCGGTCAGGTCGGCCATCGGCAGCACGAAGAGGCGCTGGGTCGCGAAGGTGAGGCCCGCCGCGACGAGCGCCAGGGCGACGAGCACCAGACCGCCCGTCGGGTGGGCGGCGAGCGTCGGCGCCACGCGGCTGGTCAGGTGGAGCCCGACGACCGACGCCGCGCCCGCGGAGGCGACGAGCCCCGCGTCGAGGGCGCCGACGCCCTGCCCGGCGGCGAGGTCAGACACGACGCGGTAGAGCGCGTAGACGATCGGCAGCTGCAGCAGCATCGGCGCGACGCTCCACGAGGACACGCCGTGCTCGGCGTGGATCTGCTTCTGCGCCAGACGCATCCGTTGCAGGCTCTCGAGGTCACGCTTGCCGGCATACCGCTGCTGGAGCGCCCGCAGCTGAGGTGTGGCGCGGGCCCGCGCGTGGGCGGACCGGACGCCGTGGACGACGAAGGGCAGCATCGCGACGCGCACGACGACGACCAGGAGGGCGATGGCGAGCAGCCATGCGCCGGGCGAGCCGGGGGCGAGGCCGACAACGCCGGCGAGCGTGTGGGTGGCCGCGAGCACGGAGGCCGCGGCAGAGACGACGGGGGACAGCAGGTCAGGCAGGTGGGGCATGGGACTCCTCGGGCCCGGCCGGAGGGCCGGATGGCAGGTGCGCTGGCAGGGCGGAGCCCGGGCTGCGCACGCGGCGCGCCCGGTCAGCGCCTGCCGGGCGCCCGAGGTCGCTGGGGCCGGCTGGGAGCGGAGACGGAGCACCAGTACGCCGTCGGGGCCTCGACGTGGTCGCGGTGGCGACCCGACGGGGCGCGCACGGCCCGGACCCGGACGGGCACCTGCGCCGAGCGTCCGAGGGCCACGGCCAGCGCCGCCGCAGCTGCGGTTGCCACGAGGGCCTGGAGGGTGAAACCGCCGAGCGCGGCGCTCGACAGGACGAGGAGCAGCGTCGAGGCGGCCAGCACGATGACGAGTGGGAGCGACCTGCTGGACCGGGTGGGGGAAGCCATGTCGTCTCTCCTTCGCTCGACGGGGTGCGCTCACCCAGTCAGCGAACGGCGCTCGCGGTTGGTTCCCAGCCGGCGCCCGGCCCCCTCGCACGCGGGAGGCCCACGGGGCCCAACGCCACGCTTCTTCAAGTCCGAGGTCGACCAGCTGTAGGCGTCCGACGTGCCCGACGCAGGCCCGCCTCAGGCGCTCGTCACGCCACGGTGTGGATCGGCTCCGTCGGGAGCTTGCGCACCTTGGCCCGGCGGCGGCGGCGCTGCGGGATCATCGAGCGCATCTCCTCGAGGCGGCCGAAGCACAGCAGCCGGTCCTCGGCCTCGAGCACGACGCGTCGCCGCGGGTTGGGGATGACGCTCGTGCCCCGGTGCAGCGTGAGCACCTGCAGGTCGCGCTCCTCGAGGCCCGACTCGCCGATGGTCTTGCCGATGATGTCGGCGCCCGCGTGGACGACGAGCTCGGCGACGCCGTAGCCCGTCGAGACGGTGAGGCGTTGGCGCACGTCGATCTCGGGGAAGGCCACCTGGCCTGCGATGTAGTCGACGATCGCGCCGGCGACGTCGAGGTTCGTCGCGGCCTCGATGCCCTCGAGGCCGGGGGAGGAGTTGACCTCCATGACGAGGGGGCCGTCGTTGCCCTCGAGCATGTCGACGCCGGCGACGCGGAGCCCCATGATCTGGGCCGAGCGGACCGCGGCCTGCTCGTACTCCGGCGTCAGCTCGACCGGCTCCACCGTGCCGCCGCGGTGCACGTTGGAGCGGAACTCGTCGCCGTTGGCACGTCGGCGCATCGCGGCGACCACCCGGTCGCCGACGACGAGGGCGCGGATGTCGCGACCCTTGCTCTCGGTGACGAAGCTCTGGATGAGGACGTTCTGCTTCGTGCTGTGCAGCGTCTCGATGATCGCCTCGGCGATCTTGACCTCCGGCGCGAGGATGACGCCGATGCCCTGCGTGCCCTCGAGCAGCTTGATGACGACGGGCGCGCCGCCCACGCGCTCGATGGCCGGGGTGACGTCGGCCCGGTTGCGCACGAACGTCGTCGCCGGCATACCGATGTTGTGGCGCGAGAGGATCTGCGTCGCGCGGAGCTTGTCACGCGCGTTGGCGATGCCGTTCGCGGTGTTCGGCGTGTAGATGTCCATCTGCTCGAACTGGCGCACGACGGCGGTGCCGAAGTAGGTGATCGAGTTGCCGATGCGCGGCAGGATCGCGTCGTAGTCGGACAGCGGTCGCCCGCGGAACTGCAGGTCGGGCTCGGGCCCGGTCAGGTCGATGGCGAAGCGCAGCGTGTTGAGGACTCTCACCTCGTGCCCCCGGTCGAGTGCCGCGGTGCGCAGACGCTGGGTCGAGTAGGCGCGCGGCGCGCGCGAGAGGATCGCGAGTTTCATGCAGAGGTCCTGCCAAGATGGGCGGGTGTCCGGGCCGGCCTATTCAAGCACCCATGTGGGGTGGAGGGAGTGGGTCGGTATGCCCGGGGTCGGGCTGCCGTGGGTCAAGGCGAAGATCGACACCGGCGCGCGCACGTCGTCGCTGCACGCCGAGGACGTCGAGGAGTTCGAGCGCGACGGCCGCCCCTGGGTGCGCTTCACGGTGCACCCGTGGCAGGGATCGTCGGCCGACCCCACCCTCGTCGAGTGCCCCGTGCACGACCGCCGCAAGGTGCGTTCGTCGAGCGGCCACGTGCAGCGCCGGCTCGTCATCCGCGTCGACCTGCGCCTCGGTGGGCGGACCGTCCCGGCCGAGGTGACCTTGAGCAAGCGCGACCGCATGGGATTCCGGATGCTCGTCGGGCGAGAGGCGCTGCGCCAGGGCTACGTCGTCGACCCCGACCGGTCGTATGCCGGGGGCAAGCCGCCCAAGGACGTGCGTCGCCGCAACCGCGGCCGCTGAGGTCGCGGACCCGGCTCGGAGAGGGCGCGCACGACCGGGACCTAACTGTTCTTTCGACCCGAAGAGCCAATCGAAAGAACGCTTGGTCACCCGCTGCGCGTCGACGGGAGCACGACGGAGCGTTCTCTCGATCGAGAAGCCGATCGAGAGAACGCTCAGTTCGGCGATCGTCAGGTCGTCGCGTCGTGGGCGGCGAGGAGGCGGGCCTCGGCGTCGGCGTCCATCGGGCCGCCGCCGCGGTTCGTGGGGCGCGCGGGGACCCCCTCG
>JABFXB010000006.1 GCA_013361975.1 Dermatophilaceae bacterium | reverse complement strand
GCCAGCACCTGGTGCAGCTGGATCCCGCCCCGCTCGAAGCCCAGTCGCGACCCGGCGAGGTAGAGACCCCAGACCCGCGCCGTGCCGATGCCGGCGAGCTCGACGCACTCGTCCCAGTGCTTGCTGAGGTTGGCGTTCCACGCGGCGCAGGTGCGGGCGTAGTGCTCTCGGAGGTTCTCGTGGTGGCGCACCTCGAAGCCCTCGTCCTCCATGACGCGCACGATGTGGCCGCTGCCGGTGAGCTCGCCGTCGGGGAAGACGTAGCGGTTGATGAAGCCGCGCGACGGCAGGCCGTCGTGCCGGTTGTCGGGTCGGGTGATGCAGTGGTTGAGCAGCCGGCCCTCGTCGCGCAGGCAGTCGCGCAGGAACCGGAAGTAGGCCGGGTAGTTGGCGACGCCGATGTGCTCGGTGAGCCCGATCGAGCTGATGGCGTCGAAGCCGCGCTCGGTGACGTCGCGGTAGTCGCAGTGCCGCACCTCGGCGCGGTCGGCGATGCCGTCGGCCTCGATCGCGGCCTGCGCCCAGGTGGCCTGCTCACGGGAGAGCGTCACACCGAGCGCGGTGACGCCGTAGTGCTTCACGGCGTGGCGCACCATGCCGCCCCATCCGCAGCCGACGTCGAGCAGGCGCATGCCGGGCTGCAGGCCGAGCTTCTCTGCGACGAGGTCGTACTTGTACGCCTGGGCCTCCTCGAGCGAGGCGGTCTCCGTCGGGAAGCACGCGCACGTGTAGGTCATCGAGGGGCCGAGCACCCGTTCGTAGAAGGCGTTCGACACGTCGTAGTGGTGGCTGATGGCGGCGGCGTCGCGACCCTTCGCGTGCCGCAGGCCCCGCGCCATCCGGTGCAGCTGGCTCGGTGTCTCCTCTCGCGGCAGCCGGGGGGCGTGCGGGCGGTGCCGCGCCACGAACCGGGCGAGCTCGGCAGCCTCCTTGACGCTCGGGCGCCTCGCCGTGAGGCCGTCGCTGACGACCCGGAGCACCTCGTAGGGGTCGGCCTCGTCGATGCCCTCGATGACGAGGTCGCCGAGCAGGTACGCGCGCGCCAGGCCGAGCTCGGACCCGCCGGTGAGCAGGTGGTTGAGCCCCTCGGGGTTCGTCATCCGCATGACGAGCCCGTCGGGGCTGCCACCGGCCGAGCCGTCCCAGGCGACGAGGCGCACCGGCGCGTCGGAGCCGAACACGAGGTCGAAGGCCTGTCCCACCGTCATGGTCATCGAGCCTGCACCGCCTTCTCGTAGAGGGTGGGGAGCCGTCCCCGGGGGTCGTAACGGTCCTTGACGGGCGCGTACCCGTGGCCGCCGTAGAGCCGCGCGAAGGTGGCCTCGTCGTAGTACGCGTCGGAGTAGAGCGACTTGTGCCCGCCGAGCCGGGTCACCTCCGCCTCGATGCGCCGGTTGACGTCGCCGACGGCGGCGCCCGGCTCGATCGGCACCGAGGACCAGAAGCCGACGTTGACGTAGCGCTCGTCGCGGGCCATCGGGTAGAGCGGCCACGGCGTGCCCGTTCCCCGGTCGCGCAGCTGGATGGGGCACAGCCACACCGGGTCGATCGGCACCTCGCGCAGGAACCAGTCGACGAACTCGGCCGTGCGGTCGAGCGGGATCTCGACGTCCTGCACGACGCGCTCGCGCTCGGGCAGGCCCCGCAGCCGGTCGATGCGCGACATGACGTGGTGCCGGTTCTCGAAGGCGACGATCTTCCAGTAGACGTCGCTGCGCAGCAGGTGCCGCGGCCACAGGCGTCGGACCGTCGGGTTCTGCGCGCCGAACGCGCGACTGCACCAGAACCAGTCGGTGTCCCAGCGCCAGAGGTAGTCGTGGGCGGTGAGCACGTCGGTGCGGCGCTGCTGGATGGAGCGGTAGAAGACCTGCTCGCCGGTGTAGTCGCTGGGCCGGGCCTGACCCTCGAGGTGGTCGGTCCAGCGCCCGAGCGTCAGGTAGGCCTCGGTCGGGCCGAAGACGACGCCGTCGACGAAGTCGACGCGGTCCCCGTGCCACGTGTGGGACTCCATGACCAGGCCGACCGCGTCGGTGAGCGCGGCGACGGAGTCGAAGCGCTCGTGCCTCAGCGCGACGTAGGGCCGGGCCGGCTCGAGCTCGATGACGAGGTCGAGGGCGTAGCCGAGGGAGCCGTAGGAGTTGGGGAAGGTGCGGAAGAGGTCGGCGTGCTCACCGTCGGGCGTCGCGGTGACGACCTCGCCCGCACCGGTGAGCACCCGCATCTCGAGCACCGACTCGTGCGGGAGGCCGTTGCGGAACGACGCCGCCTCGATGCCGAGCCCGGTGACCGCGCCGCCGATGGTGATCGTGCGCAGCTGCGGCACGACGAGGGGTACGTAGCCGCGCGGCAGCAGCTCGTCGACGAGCTGCTCGTAGGTCGTCACCCCGCCGACGCGGGCGGTGGCAGGGGCGCCGTCGTCGCCGGGCCGCACCTCGACGACCCCGCGGAGCGCCGACAGGTCGAGGCCCGGAGCGCCCGTGTCGCTGCGCACCCGGAAGAGGTTGGACGTGCGCTTCGCCAGGCGCACGGGCCGGTCGGGCGGGAGGGCGGCATACGCCCTCTGGATCTCCGCGATCGCGCGCTCGTGCTCCCGGACCCGCGTCGACGGGTCCGCACCCAGCGTCGTGACCTGAGGGGCTGCCACGGTGCAAGTCAAACAGAGAAGTCTGACGGTGGTGCGGATTACTCGCTGGCGATCATGACGGCGCCGAGGCCGACCATCATGACGCCACCGGTGGCGCCGAGCTTGTCGAGCCGGGCGGGCTTGCGGGCGAACCACTCCCTGGCACGGGCCGCCAGCAGCGCCCACACGCTGTCGCTGCAGACGGCGAGCGCCCCGAAGACGGCACCGAGCACCGCCATCTGCACGGCGACGTGACCCGCTGCCGGGTTGGTGAACTGCGGCAGGAAGGCGACGAAGAAGAGGACCGTCTTGGGGTTGGTGAGACCGACGACCATGCCGATGCGCAGGGCGTGCCCACGCTTGGCCGAGACCTGCTTCTCGAGCGCCTCGCGCGCCTCGTGCCGGTTGCGGATCGCCTGGACGCCGAGCCAGATCACGTAGGCCGCGCCCGCCACCTTGACGACCGTGTAGGCCGTGGCGCTCGCCGCCACGACCGCGCCGAGCCCGACGGCGACGAGCACCGCCTGGGTCGTGACGCCGATGGCGTTGCCGACGACCGAGAGCAGCGCCTCGCGCCGCCCGACCGTGAGCGCACGGCCGATCGTGAAGAGCAGGCTGGGGCCCGGAACCTGGATGAAGAGGATCGACGCGACGAGGAACGCGACCCATTGACTCGACGTCGGCACCCGCCCAGTGTGCGCCCGACCGACCGTAAAGGGCAGGCGTTTTCCACCCCCCGGACACTAGCGTCGGGCGGCATGACGACGCCTTCGAGCACCACGCGCACCGACCCGCCTCTCGCCGCCGACGAGGCGACCACCCTCGTCGCGTTCCTCGACTACCACCGCGACACGCTCCGCCTGAAGACCGAGGGGCTGACGGCCGAGCAGCTGGGCCGGCGCCTGCCGCCGTCCACGCTGAC
>JABFXB010000136.1 GCA_013361975.1 Dermatophilaceae bacterium | reverse complement strand
GGGTCGGCGCGCGCGGTGCTCCTCGTGGTGCAGGGCATGGACACCTCCGGCAAGGGCGGCATCATGCGCCATGTCATCTCGGTGAACCCGGAGGGCGTCAAGGCCACGGCCTTCAAGGCGCCGACGAAGGAAGAGCTCGCCCACGACTTCCTGTGGCGCATCGAGAAGGCCCTGCCGAGCCCGGGCCAGCTCGGGGTCTTCGACCGCTCGCACTACGAGGACGTGCTCATCGTGCGGGTGCACGACCTCGTCCCGGAGGACGTGTGGTCCAAGCGCTACGCCCAGATCAACGCCTTCGAGCGCGAGGTCGTGGGCAACGGCACGACGATCATCAAGGTGATGACCCACATCTCCCGCGACGAGCAGAAGGCGCGGCTCATGGAGCGCCTCGAGCGCCCCGACAAGCACTACAAGTACAACCCGGGCGACGTCGACGAGCGCGCGCACTGGGGCGACTACATGGAGGCCTACCAGGCGGTCCTCGACACGACGTCGACCGTCGGCGCGCCCTGGTACGTCGTGCCGGCCGAGGCCAAGTGGTACGCCCGCCTCGCCGTGCAGCAGCTGCTCCTCGCGGCGCTGCGCGAGATGGATCTCGCGTGGCCGCCGGCCGACTTCGACGTGGAGGTGGAGAAGGAGCGGCTCTCGGCCAGCTAGCCCGGCCGGCTACCCCGGTCAGCCGGCGCGGTCCAGCACGGCGTCGGTCGCGCCCGCGAGGTCGACGTCGAGGGAGCCGAAGGTCTGGCCGTGGCGACCGGTCAGGCGGCTCGCCACGAAGGCGTCCGCCACAGGGCCGGGGGAGTGCTGCACCAGCAGGCTCGCTTGCAGTGCGAGAGCGAGGCGCTCGACCACCGAGCGGGCGCCGAACGCGGCACTGGCGGACAGGGGGTCGAGCGAGCGCGCTTGTGCGACAGCGGAGTCCACGTACGCGTCGAGGTCGGCACTGCACCCACGCACCTCGTGCAGCTCTTTCGTCAGCGCTTCCAGGCTCGCCGGTTCACGGCTGACGGCGCGCATCACGTCGAGCGCGTTGACGTTGCCCGAGCCCTCCCAGATCGAGTTGAGCGGGGCCTCCCGGTACAGGCGCGCCAGTCCGTTCTCCTCGACGTAGCCGTTGCCGCCGAGGCACTCGAGCGCCTCTGCGACCACGGGGGAGGTGCGCTTGCACACCCAGAACTTGCCGAGGGCCACGCCCAGCCGGGCGAGGTCGCTCTCGCCGTCGTCGACGGCCCGTGCCAGGCGCAGGCCGAGCACGGTCGCGGCCTCCGCCTCCAGCGCGAGGTCGGCGAGCACGTTGCGCATGAGGGGCTGGTCGACGAGCAGGGCTCCGAAGGCGCTGCGGTGCCGGGCGTGGTGCAGCGCCCGTGAGACCGCGTCACGCATCGTCGCCGTCGATCCGAGCACGCAGTCGAGGCGGGTCGCTCCCACCATGTCGATGATCGTGCGGACCCCACGCCCCTCGTCGCCGAGCCTGCTGCCCCACGTACCGTCGAGCTCGACCTCGCTCGAGGCGTTCGAGTGGTTGCCGAGCTTGTCCTTGAGCCGTTGGAGGGCGAAGGCGTTGCGGGAGCCGTCGTCGAGCGCCCGTGGCACGACGAAGCACGTCAGGCCGCCGGGCGCCTGAGCAAGCACGAGGAACGCGTCGCTCATCGGGGCCGAGCAGAACCACTTGTGGCCGGTGAGGCGATAGGTCTCGCCCGGCAGCGGGCCGCCGGGCGACGCGACCGCCTGCGTCGTGTTGGCGCGAACGTCCGACCCGCCCTGCTTCTCCGTCATGCCCATCCCTGCGACCGCCCCAGACTTGCCGGTGACGGGCCGGATGCCGAAGTCGTAGGAGCGGCTCGCGAGGGCGGGGAGCCACCGCTCCCCGAGGGTGCGGTCGTGCCGGAGGGCCGACCCGGCGGCATACGTCATCGAGACGGGGCAGCCGTGCCCGGCCTCGACGCGTGACCACAGGACGAAGCCGGCTGCGCGTCGCACGTGGGCACCCGACCCGGCTGCCGCCAGCCACGGCTCGGCCGTGAGGCCGGCACCGACGGCCTGGGTCATGAGCCAGTGCCACGACGGGTGGAACTCGACCTCGTCGACCCGGTTGCCACGGGCGTCGTGGGTGTGCAGCACCGGCCGGTGGGCGTCGGCGAGCCGGCCGTGCTCCTGCGCCTCCGCAGAACCTGCCAGGCGTCCCAGCGGAGCGAGCTCCTCGGTCGCGGCCGGCCCGGCCCAGCGGGCGACGGCCTCGGACAGCGCGACGTCGTCGGCGAGGAAGTCGCCCCCGACGTACGCGGGAGCCTGGTTGGTCACCTCGTGTGTGCTCACCCGCCGAGGGTAGGGCGCGCACGGCGGACGGCGCCGGTGCGGCGCGTGTCGCACGGGTCACGTCGACGACGCGTCTCCACGGCTAGATTCGTGGCGATGACGGTCAAGGAACGCGTGCGCGCGGTGCTGCGCAGGGTGCCCGGCGGGTTCGGCACGGCCCGCCTGACCCTGCGGACCGTCGACGTCTGCCTCGACTACCGGGTCACCGGGCTGGCCGCAGAGGCGGCGTTCTTCATGCTGCTCTCGCTGCCGCCCCTCGTGCTCGGGCTCTTCGGTGGCCTCGGCTACGTCAGCGCGTGGATCGGTGCCGAGAACGTCGCGCAGGTCGTGGCGACCATCAGGGAGTACGCCGAACGCTTCCTCACCGAGGACAGCATCAGCCAGCTTCTGGTGCCGACCGTCGAGGACGTCCTCAAGCGCGGGCGCCCGGAGATCATGTCGGTCGGCTTCCTGCTGTCGCTGTGGTCGGGCTCGCGCGCCCTCAACGTCTTCATCGACACCGTGTCGATCATGTACGGGCAGAAGGACGTCCGCGGGATCATTCGCCTGCGTGCCCTCAGCCTCGCCATCTACACGGTGAGCACGGTCGCAGGCATCGTGCTGCTGCCCCTGGTGCTGCTCGGTCCCGCCCTCGTGTCCGACTGGCTGCCCGACACGCTCGCCTTCCTGCGCTACCTCTACTGGCCGACCGTTCTGGTGCTCAGTGTCGTCGCCCTGACGACGCTCTACCACGTCGCCACGCCCCGTCGGGCGCCGTGGGTGCGCGACGTCCCGGGCGCGCTGCTGGCCCTGGCCATCTGGCTCGGCGCCTCCTACCTCGTGCGCGTCTCGCTCGAGGCCTCGCTCGGCGGCACGACGATCTACGGTCCCCTCACGGCACCGATCGTGCTGCTCATCTGGCTCTACTTCCTCGCCATCGCCATCCTCATCGGTGCCGGGCTCAACTCGGCCTCGCGCACCCTGTGGCCGGTCGAGCTCGGCGAGCACGAGCCGACATCGGTCGTCGACTGGATCGCCCGGCGACGGGCAGAGGACCGGCAGTACGCCCGGAGCCGCCCGTCCGAGCTGCAGGAGGCCGTCCAGCACGAGCTCGACGAGGGCGTCGTGGCACCGGCCGAGGAGGAGCGCGGGGTCGGCCGCTGAAGCCCGGAACGGTGGTCCGGCGGCCGGTTTTGTGTCGCCCGGACCGATGGGCTAATGTCTACCTCGCACCGAGCGGAGAAGTTACACCGCTGGTGTTCCCGCGGACG
>JABFXB010000456.1 GCA_013361975.1 Dermatophilaceae bacterium | reverse complement strand
GCCGAGATCGCTTGTGCCGTAGGGCTCCTCGTTCCTCGCACGCGTCGCGTCGCCGGCCTCGCCTCCGCGGCCCTGCTCGTCGCGGTCCTCCCGGCGAACGTGACGATGACGGGGCAGGCCAAGCGGCGCCTGGACCGCGACCCGCAGGACACGGCGCGGCAGGGCTATCTCGCGGCCACGATCGCCCGGCTGCCCCTGCAGTGGCCGATGATCCGCGCAGCCCTGCGTGCCGGGGGAGTCATGCGGTGAAGGTGAAGTCGACGTTGTCGCCGACCCGGCGGTAGCCCATCGCCTGGTAGATGGCGTTCGACGTGGGGTTGGCGAGGTCGGTGTAGAGGATGCACGACTCGCCCGCGTCCTGGCGGGCCGAGCTGAGGGCGGCCACCACGCCGCTGGCGTAGCCGCGCCCGCGCAGCTCGGGCGGCGTCCAGACGCCCGAGACCCGGGTGACCCCGCCGTTGACGGGCGACGCGTACGCCATCGAGACGGGACGACCGTCGTGCACCCAGAGCCCGACCCGCCCCAGCGCGAGGTGCCGATCGAGCGACGACGCCAGCGCCCCCGGTCCGTCGATCGCCTCGTAGAACTGCTGGTGCCACTGGTCCACGACGTGCGCGTCCGCCGTCGTCGCGACCCTGAACCCACCGGGGACCTCGAAGGGGATGCGCGGCCGCACGGGCAGGTCGAACCGTCCGATCTCCATCGACACCGTGGCGGTCACGCCGGTCCGGGTGACCCACTCGTCGGCGAAGGCCTCGGTCGGCTCGCGCAGCCCACCGGCGCCCGGAAGCGTGTCGTGGCTGTCGGCGAGCAGCGCCGCCAGCCCACGTCCCTGCTCCGGCGTCGCGTACGCGATGTGCAGGTGACGAGGCGGCGTGTGCATGAACGCGGCCACGACCTCACCGGCCTCGTCGGTCCCCGCCCACCAACGCGGTCCGACGCCGCGGGCGGGGTCGGCGACCAGGCCCTCGGTGACACTGGCGACGACGCTGAGGGCCTCCGGCTCCCGAGCCACCAGCGCCGCGAATGCCGTTCGGGCGAGTGCGGGCTCGGTGAACACGGTGTAGGTGAACGACGCCGACGACATGAGGCCAGTGTCGCCGACGGGCGGCGTCTGCGGGCGTGCCGACGGCATACGCGACGGGCATGGACGCGACGAAGGCCCGCCCCCGGAGGAACGGGCCTTCGTGCGGTTCGCCCGAGGGCGTCAGCTCACTTGGTGAGCGCCGACAGGGTCGGGTCGTTGGCGTACGCCTGCGCTGCGTTCTCCTTGGTCACGATGACGGGGGGGAGCAGGTTGGCCGGGACGACCTTGACGCCGTTGTTGTAGGACTTGGTGTCGTTCACCTTGGGCGTCTGGCCCTTCTGGAGCGCCTGCACCATCTCGATGGTGTCCTTGACCAGGTTGCGGGTGTCCTTGTTGATCGTCGAGTACTGCACGCCCGCCATGATCGACTTGACCGACTCGACCTCGGAGTCCTGGCCCGTCACGATCGGGTTGGGCTTGCCGGCCGCCTTGACCGACGTGAGGATGGCGCGGGCCAGGGTGTCGTTGGGCGACAGCACGCCGTCGAGCGGAGCGCTCGTGTAGTTGGCCGCGAGGAGCGTGTCCATGCGCTTCTGGGCGTTCTCGGCCTTCCAGCCCTGCGTGACCGCCTGGTTGAACTGCGTCTGGCCGGAGACGACCTTGAGCGTGCCGTCGGTGATCTTCGGCTGGAGCACCTTCATGGCGCCGTCGAAGAAGACCTGTGCGTTCGCGTCGTCGGGCGAGCCGGCGAAGAGCTCGATGTTGTACGGGCCGTTCGGCTTCTTCTTGGCCATGCCGTCGAGCAGGGCCTGGCCCTGCAGCTCGCCGACCTTGAAGTTGTCGTAGGCGACGTAGTAGTCGACGGCGTTCGTGTTCTTCACGAGGCGGTCGTAGGCGATGACGATCGCGCCGGCGTCCTTGGCGGCCTTGAGCTGGGTGCCGAGCTGCGAGCCGTCGATGGCGCCGACGACGATGACCTTCGCGCCCTTGGTGACCATGGCCGAGATCTGGTTCTGCTGCTCGGACACGCCACCGTTGGCGAACTGGACGTCACCCTGGAAGCCGGCCGCGGACAGACCGTCCTTGAACAGGTTCTCGGCGAGCACCCAGTTCTCCGACGTCTTCTGCGGCAGGGCGACACCGATGACCGCGTTGGCGGGGAAGCCCGCCGCAGCGGCGCCACCGTTGGAAGCGCCCGGCGTCGTGCCGGTGTCGCTGTTCCGACCGCAACCGGTCAGAACAAGGGCGGCCACGGCCGTGACGCCCAGCACCTTGGTGAAGGTACGCATGTGCTCTCTTTCCTCTCATCGCGTCCGGGCGAACGCGGATCCTGCTCGGCCTCGGGCGGGTGCCCTCGACCGTGTCTGTGGGTCAACCGAGCCGGGTGGCTCAGCTGGACTGGCGGATGCTCTCGGTGATCGGAGCGGTCTCCACCGCAGCAGATGGCGGCGGAGTGGTGTCGTCGCCGCCACCGCGGCCGCGGGAGTTGCGCATCAGCAGGCCGATGAGCGAGGCGCGACCCTGCGACTTGTTGTAGACGTCGAAGGCGACGGCGACGAGCAGCACGAGGCCCTTGATCATCTGGGTGGCGTCGGCGCCGATCCCCTTGAGCTGCAGGCCGTTGTTGAGCACGGCCATGACGAGGCCTCCGACGATCGACCCGACGACCGTGCCGACACCACCGGTGACGGCCGCGCCACCGATGAAGACGGCTGCGATGGCGTCGAGCTCCCAGCCGACACCGTCGGACGGGCCCGAGGCGGTCGAGCGGGCCACGAAGATCATGCCGGCGAGGGCCGCCAGGATCGACATGTTCATCATGACGAGGAAGTTGACCTTCTTGCTCTTGACGCCGGAGAGCTCGGCCGCGTGACGGTTGCCGCCGACGGCGTAGATGTGCCGGCCGATGACGGTGCGGTTGGAGATGAAGCCGTAGAGCAGCACGAGCACCGCCAGGATCATCCCCGCGATCGGGAACGACGTGCCGGGGCGCCCCGAGCCGAAGAGCAGTGTCGCCGCGATGATCGCCCCGCAGATCAGCACCAGGCGCACCCACATGACCCAGGCCTCCTCGACCTCGGCGCCGAGCTTGACGAGGGCACGGCGGCTGCGCAGGGCGCCGTAGACGATGCCGACGGCGAGCAGCAGGCCGAGCAGCACCGTGAGGTTGTTGTAGCCGGTGTCGGGACCGACCTCGGGGAGGTAGCCGCCACCGATGACCTGGAAGTCGTCGGAGACCGGCACCGAGTTCGACTTGCCGACGTACTGGTTGGCGCCGCGGAAGAGCAGCATGCCCGACAGCGTCACGATGAACGCCGGGATGCCGACGTATGCCGTCCAGAGCCCCTGCCACGCCCCGACCAGTGCGCCGAGTGCGAGTCCGAAGAGGATGCCGAGCCACCAGCTGAGCCCCCAGTCGCGCATCGCGATCGCGACCGAGATGCCGACGAAGGCCGCGACCGACCCGACGGACAGGTCGATGTGGCCGGCGATGATGACGAGCACCATGCCGATCGCGAGGACGAGGATGTAGGAGTTCTGCTGGAAGATGTTGATG
>JABFXB010000308.1 GCA_013361975.1 Dermatophilaceae bacterium | reverse complement strand
GTCGTCGACCATCGCGTTGCCGCCGTACTTCACGACGACCAGGGCGCCGCGGAAGCGCTCGAGCCAGGGAAGCGCCTCGACGAGGGTGGCGGCCTTGCCGGCCGCGACGCGGATCGCGGCGGCGTCGATGAGGCCGCGCAGGTTGCCCTGCGTGGACGTCGGACGGGTGGCGTTCGGGCTCATGTGCTGTAGGCCGAGTTCTCGTGGACGTAGTCGTGGGTGAGGTCGTTGGTCCAGACGGTGGCGGTCTCGGGACCGGCGTGGAGGTCGACGAGGACGTGGACCTCGCGTGGCGTGAGGTCGACGAGGTCGCGGTCGTCACCGACCCCACCGGCGCGGCAGACCTGGACGCCGTTCATCGACACGTCCAGCGCGGCGGGGTCGAAGGCGGCCCGGGTGGTGCCGACGGCGGCGAGCACCCGGCCCCAGTTGGGGTCGTTGCCGAAGATCGCGCACTTGAAGAGGTTGTTGCGGGCCACGGCGCGGGCCACCTCGAGGGCGTCGTCGATCGTCGCCGCACCCGTCACCTCGATGGCGATGTCGTGGGCGGCGCCCTCGGCGTCGGCGATGAGCTGCCGGGCGAGGTCGGAGGAGACGGCGGTGAGCGCCTCGGTGAGGGCCCCGCGGTCGGCCTTCGCCCCCGAGGCGCCCGAGGCGAGCACGACCACGGTGTCGTTGGTCGACATGCAGGCGTCGGAGTCGATGCGGTCGAAGGAGATCGCTGTGGCCGAGCGGAGCGCGGCGTCGAGGTCGGCGTGATCGACGACCGCGTCGGTCGTGAGGACGACGAGCATCGTGGCGAGCGCCGGCGCGAGCATGCCGGCCCCCTTGGCCATGCCGGACACCGACCAGCCGGCACCGGCGTGGGTCGCGACCTTGTGCACGGTGTCGGTGGTCTTGATGGCGATCGCGGCGTCCTCGTGGCCGTGGGGCGACAGCGCGGACGCGGCAGCGTCGGCGCCGGCAAGGATCTTGTCCATCGGCAGCAGCTCGCCGATGAGGCCCGTCGAGCAGACGACGACGTCGCCCGCGGAGACACCGAGCACCTCGGCGACGCGCTCGGCCGTGCGGTGCGTGTCGAGGAAGCCCTGGGCTCCGGTGCACGCGTTCGCTCCGCCGGAGTTGAGCACGACGGCGTCGACGCGGCCGTCGGCGACGACCTGGCGCGACCACGTGACCGGAGCGGCCTCGACCCGGTTGCTCGTGAAGACGGCGGCGGCGTGGTGGTCGGGGCCGTCGTTGACGACGAGGGCCAGGTCGGGGCTCCCGCTGGCCTTGAGCCCCGCGGTGACCCCGGCGGCACGGAAACCGGCGGGCAGGTCGACCTTCGACGTGCTCACGGCGCCACCCCCGCGACCGGGAGCCCGAGCGTCTCGTCGAGACCCAGGGCGAGGTTCGCGCACTGCACGGCGGCGCCGGCGGTGCCCTTCGTGAGGTTGTCGACGGCGGAGACGACCACGACGCGGCGCAGCCGCTCGTCGACGGCGAGCTGGAGCTGGACGTGGTTGCTGCCGATGACCGAGGCGGTGGTGGGCCACGATCCCTCGGGCAGCACGTGCACGAAGGGCTCCGACGCGTACGCCTTCTCCCACGCCTCGCGCACGGCCGCCGGGTCGGCGTCGGGCCGCAGGCGGGCCGTGGACGTGGCGAGGATGCCCCGCGGCATCGGCGCGAGCGTCGGCGTGAAGGAGACGGTCACCGGCTCGCCTGCCGCGCGGCCGAGGTTCTGCTCGATCTCGGGCGTGTGGCGGTGACCGCCGCCGACGCCGTAGGGCGACATTGAGCCCATGACCTCGCTGCCGAGCAGGTGCGGCTTGAGGGACTTGCCGGCGCCGGAGGTGCCAGAGGCCGCGACCACGACGACGTCGTCGGGCTCGAGCAGGCCTGCGGCGAAGCCCGGCGCGAGAGCGAGCGAGATGCCCGTGGGGTAGCAGCCGGGCACCGCGATGCGCCGCGCGCCGGCGAGCCGCTCGCGCTGGACGGAGCCGGCTGCCACGGGCAGCTCAGGCAGCCCGTAGGGCCACGAGCCGGCATACGCGGTGTCGTAGAAGGTGGTCCACGCCGACTCGGACTCGAGCCGGAAGTCGGCTCCGCAGTCGATGACGACGACCGAGTCGGGGAGCTGCGCCGCGAGCGCGGCCGAGTGACCGTGCGGCAGCGCGAGGAAGACGACGTCGTGACCCGAGAGGGTCTCGACGTCGGTGCCCTCCAGCACGCGGTCGGCGAGCGGGACCAGGTGCGGGTGGACGGCGCCGAGGCGCTCCCCCGCGCTGCTGGCCGCCGTGACGGCACCGACCTCGAACTGCGGGTGGGCGAGCAGCAGCCGGAGGATCTCTCCTCCGGCGTAGCCGCTCGCCCCCGCTACTGCTGCCCTGATCACAATGCATGACTATACACGGTCATGCATATTCGTGCATGGGCTGGTGTCAGCGCTGGACGGCTCCGGTCGCCGAGGCCGCGGCGGCGACGGCGGCGTCACGGAAGCCGTTGACCTCCTCGGTGGTCAGCGTGCGGTCCGCGGCGCGGAAGGTCAGCCGGTAGGCGAGCGACTTGCGGCCCGCCTCGACGTGCTCACCCTCGTAGACGTCGAAGAGCGCGACCGACTCGAGCGACTCCCCCGCCCCGGAGCGCAGGGCAGCCTCGACGTCGGCTGCGGCGACCTCGGACCCGACGAGCAGGGCGACGTCGGTCAGGGCCGGCGGGAAGGTCGAGAACGCCCGGGCCTGCACCGGCTCGGCGCTGGCCGCGACGAGCACGTCGACGTCGATCTCGGCGGCCACGGTGCGCTCAGGCAGCTCGAGCGCGGCGACGACCTTCGGGTGCAGCTCACCCGCGTGACCGACGAGGGTGCCGTCGGCCAGGGTGATGCGGGCGCACCGGCCCGGGTGCCACGGCGCGTGGTCAGGGTCGTTGGCGACGACGACCGGCACGGCCAGGGCCGCCGCGACGGTCTGCACCGCGGCCACCATGTCGCTCCAGTCGACGGCGCGGCCCGCACCCCACCAGCCGGCGGGTTCGGCATGGCCCGAGGCGACGATGCCCGCGCGACGCGGCTGCGCCGGCACTGCGGCATACAGGCGCTCCAGGGTCTCGGCGTCGGGACGCGACGCGACGCTCGGGATCGGCGCGGTGCCGAGCGGGCCGCCGGGCCGGAAGACGAGGCCGAGCTCGTAGATCGCGACGTCCTTCTGCCCGCGGGCGACGTTGCGCCGCAGCGTGTCGACGAGGCTCGCCAGGATCGACGTGCGCAGCAGCGGCCGCTCCTCGGAGAGCGGGTTGGCGAGGCGCACCGCCTGCCGACGGTCGTCGTCGGACGGGAGCATGAGCTGGTCGGCCAGGCCCTCGGCGACGAACGGGTAGCTGAGCACCTCGGTGAGGCCGGCGCCGGCGAGGGCGTCGGCCACGACGCGGCGCGCCCGCTGGGCGTGGGTGAGGCCTCGGCCCCCGGTCGGGGTCGGGGTGATCGACGGGATGTTGTTGTAGCCGTCGATGCGCGCGACCTCCTCGGCGTAGTCGGGCGCGTCGACGAGGTCGGGCCTCCACGAGGGCGGCGTCACGAGCACGTGGTCGTCGTCGGTGCCCGGCCCCTGCTCG
>JABFXB010000236.1 GCA_013361975.1 Dermatophilaceae bacterium | reverse complement strand
CCCGTCCGGTCGGACTTCTCCTGCCCGTGGGTCAGGACGTGGTCGAGGAGGTCGAGGTACTGCCGCACGTCCGGAAGCGTAACCCGCGGCACCCTCTCCGCCTTCTCGCCGCGCGGCGGTCCGGTCCGCGGACCCCGTGTGCATCCGGTGGGGTGTGGACCCCACTTGGTGCACACGCCCGGGGGCCTGTGGAGGGGGCCGGCGCAGGAGGCGACGGCGCGACGACCATGGGTTGGTGCGCGCGGACCGGTTCGTCGAACAGTCGCCGCTGCTCCGCGCTCGGGTGCTCGGTCAGGCCGGGCTCGTCACACGGGCTCAGGCGGTTGCCGCCGGGCTCAGCCTCGAGGCCGTCCGCTGGGCTCTGGCGTCGCGTCGGTGGGTCGCTCTCCATCCGGGCGTCTACCTGACGACGCCGGGCCGGGACGACTGGGAGGTACGCAGCGTCGCCGTGCTGCTGTCGGTGGGTGGCCAGGTGGCCCTGGCCGGACCCAGCGCTCGTTTCGCCTGGGGCCTCGAACGGCGCGAGCCGGAGACAACACACGTCGCCATCCCAGCCTCTCGACGAGAGGCTGTCAGACCCCGGCTCGTCGTGACGCGCACCCGCCATTTCGACCGGCAGGTGCACCCCACCGCCTGGCCGCACCGGACGACCGTCGAGCACAGCGTGCTGGCCCTGGACAGGAGCGAGCCGGCCGATCGCGTTCTCGCCCTCGTCTCGCGCGCGTGCCAGCAAGGCCTGACGACGGAGGCTCGACTCGCGGACGCGCTCGCCCTGCGGCCGGGGCAGGCCCACGCCGCCCTGTTGCGGGAGTGCCTGGCCGATGTCCGAGCCGGGGCCGAGTCCGCTGCGGAGATCCGATACATCCGCGACGTCGAGCGCGCCCATGGCCTGCCGGCCGCAACGCGGCAGGCCGTTCTCGGTCAGAACCGGCGCTGCGACAACCTCTACGAGGACCAGCAGCTGGTGCTCGAGGTCGACGGGCGCCTCGGACACGAGGGCTGGACGGGACGGGTCCTCGACGGGGTGCGGGACCGCGCGGCCGCGCGGCAGGGCCGGCTCACGGTGCGGGGCTACTGGCCTGACGTCGCGCTGACCCCGTGCGAGTTCGCCGAGGAGGTGGGACTGCTGCTCCGCCTGCGTGGCTGGAGCGGCACGCCCCGTCCGTGCCGCCGTCGTGCCTGCACGGTGCGGCTGGCACGAGCCGCGTGACGACCCGACACCTTGTGTGCATCTGGTGGGGTCAGGGCCTCAGCAGGTGCACACAGGCTCGCATCTCAGGCGGGCTGCGCCTCTCCATCGCGCTTCGTCTGGGCCTGGTGGAGCTGGTCGAGGACCGCGCGAGCCGCCGCGCGACCGGCACGGTTCGCACCGATCGTCGAGGCCGACGGGCCGTAGCCGACGAAGTGGATGCGCGGGTCGGCGGTCGAGGTCGTGAAGGTGTGCCGGTCGTAGGGCGCCCGGAGCCGTATGCCGCCGTGCTCGCTCCGCAGCCGCAGCGGGGCCAGGTGCCCCACCGTCGGGCGGAACCCGGTGGCCCAGAGGATCACGTCGGCCGGCTCGAACGACCCGTCGGCCCACCGCACCCCGTCGGCCTCGATGCGTTCGAACATCGGCCGCCGCTCGTACGCCCCGAGCTCGGCCGCGCGAGCCTCCTGCGGACGCAGCGACAGCCCCGTCACGCTGACCACGCTCTGCGGCACGAGGCCCCGGGCCACCCGGTCCTCGACGAGGGCGACGGCCTGGCGCCCGGCGTCCTCGGTGAACGGGCCGGAGCGCCAGACCGGCTCACGGCGGGTCACCCACCTCGTCTGCGCGACCGGCGCGAGCTCGCCGAGGATCTGCACGGCCGAGGCGCCACCGCCCACGACGACGACCCGGAGGCCCGCCAGGTCGTCCGGTCCGGTGTAGTCGGCCGTGTGCAGCTGGCGCCCGCGGAAGGTCTCAGCGCCCGGGTAGTACGGCCGGAACGGCGTCTCCCACGTGCCGGTGGCGTTGACGACCGAGCGTGCGAGCCACGTGCCGGCCGTGGCCTCCACACGCAGCAGACCGTCCGGCGCATCGTCCACCGGGACGACGGAGCGCACCCGCACCGGCCGCACGACCGGCAGGCCGAGGCGCTCCTCGTAGGCGGCGAAGTAGGCCGGCACGACCTCGTTGGCCCGCGCGTCGGGCTCGACAGCGCCCAACGGCATACCGGGAAGGTCGGCGACGCCGTGCACGTCGTGCATCGTGAGGCTGTCCCACCGGTGCTGCCAGGCGCCGCCCGGGGCGTCGTTGGCATCGAGCACGACGAAGGGCGACACGCCGAGCCTCTGGAGGTGGTAGGCCGCCGACAGGCCGGCCTGACCGGCACCGATGACGACGACCTCCACGACCTCCACAGATGGTTGAACGCGCAACCACCTGCGCCTCTTCCCAGTGCGTGCTCAGGCGTCGTAGTCGAGCGAGACCTCGTCGGTGACCGGGTGGCTCTGGCAGGCCAGCACGATGCCGGCCGCGACTTCCTCCGGTTCGAGCGCGTAGTTGCGGTCCATGCGGACCTCGCCGGACACGAGGCGCGCCCGGCACGTGCCGCAGACGCCGTTGGTGCACGAGAAGGGGGCGTCGGGGCGCGCCCGCAGCGTGGCGTCGAGGACGGTCTCCTCGCGGCTCGGCATCGGGATGACCGTCGTGCGGCCGTCGAGGTTGACCGTGACGGTCGCCTCGGGCGGGGCGGAGTCGTCGACGACGACCTTGCGCCGCGGCTCGGTGCCGTCGTCGACGTGGAAGATCTCGTGGTGGATGTGGCGCGCGTCGACGCCCCGCTCCTTCAGCAGGCTCTCGGCGCCGGTGACGAGGCCGAAGGGACCGCAGAGGTACCACTCGTCCACGGAGTCGACCGGCAGCAGCGAGCCGAAGATCGCCGTCAGCCGCCGGCGGTCGAGGCGCCCGGAGAACAGCTCGACGTCCTGGGCCTCGCGCGAGAGCACGTTGACGAGGTGGAAGCGCCCGGGGAAGCGGTTCTTGAGGTCCTCGAGCTCCTCGAGGAACATGATCGAGCTGGTGCGCCGGTTGCCGAAGAGCAGCGTCGCCCGCGAGCCGGGCTCCTCCTCGAGAGCGGTCGTAACCAGCGAGAGCACCGGCGTGATGCCCGAGCCCGCGGCGATCGCGACGTGATGGCGTATGCCGTCCGGCTGGGTCGGGCACGTGAACGAGCCGGCGGGGGTCATCACCTCGACGACGTCGCCCGGCGAGACGCCGGCGTTGAGCCAGGTCGACATGCGGCCCTCGGGCACCAGAGCGGCGGCGACCCGCAGCCGGCGGCCCGTGGGGTCGGCCCCCCGCGACTGGCAGATGGAGTACGACTGGCGCACGTCCTCTCCCGCGATCGTGGCGCGCAGCGTCAAGTGCTGGCCGGGCTCGAACGCGAACTCCGCGACGAGGCCCTCGGGCACCTCGAAGGTGACCGCGACGGACTCGTCGGTGAGGCGCTCGACGCTCGCGACGGTGAGCGGGTGGAACCTGGCCCGGTGGCGCGCGGCGGGGGCAGCCGGCCCGGTCGCGGAGGCGGACTCGGTGGTCACGTCGGTCATCAGATGGCCTTGAACTCGTCGAAGGGCTCGAG
>JABFXB010000030.1 GCA_013361975.1 Dermatophilaceae bacterium | reverse complement strand
CGCCTCGAGGAGCAGCGCGACCACGCGCTCGACCGCAAGCCGAACCCCGACGACGTCGGGCAGATGTGGGCCGAGGAGCAGGCCCTCATCGACGACGCCAACCGGGCCGAGCAGGCGAGCGGCGCGCTCGACGAGGGGTCGTTCGAGGCGCTCGAGTCCGACGCCCACTTCGACCACGTCCTCTTCGACAAGCAGCAGTGGGGCATGCACGCCCAGGTCGGCTCGGAGGACGAGGAGGAGTACCTCGGCCTGCCGGGGCTGCTCGAGCCCGACCAGGTGTCGGCGCTGCTGCGCGAACGCCAGAGCCGCCAGGTGAAGAAGGCGCCACAGGGTGCGCAGGCTCCGACGCCGGTCGCGGCCCACCGGGCCCTCGCCGCCCAGCGCAAGGAGCTCAACAAGCTCGTCTCGACCTACGCCCGGCAGAAGGGCCTGCCGCACGCCAACGTGCACATGGACCTGCGGCGCGTCTGCGGTGGTCCAGACCTTGCAGCGGCGACGTCCGAGCAGGTCGGCGAGCGCATCGACAAGATCCGCCTCTGGCTCGTCGGCCGTCGCTGAGGCCGACCCTCCCGGTTCTCGACGGTTCGGGTCGCGGTCCGTCGACCGGTGTTCACGAATCCGTGACGTCTCGTCCCCATTCGGCCCGGTCTGGGCGGTTATGGTCGTCCGGGCGCCGCCAGGCGCCCCGGCTGGAGACCACCGGCACCCTTACCCCGCGAACACCCTCGCGCCCCCCGAAGGACGACATGAGCACCGACCCCACCCCTGACTCGACCCCCGGTTTCCTCGCCTCCGCCGCCACCCGGCGCCAGCTGCTCTCGCTGGCCGCGGTCGGCGGCGTCGGGCTCACCACGGTGCGTGTCGCGGCACCGGCCACGGCAGCCACCGGTCCCGCCACGAACGGCGAGACGGTGCGCCTGACCGTGCTCGGCACGACCGACCTGCACGGCAACGTCTTCAACTGGGACTACTTCAACAACCGCGAGTACGACGACAGGGCGCACAACGACATCGGTCTCGCCAAGGCCTCCTCGGTCATCAAGATGCGCCGCGCCGACCTCGGTGCCGCCTCGTGCCTCACGCTCGACGCCGGCGACACGATCCAGGGCACGCCCCTCGCGTACTACTACGCCAAGATCGACCCCATCACGAGCGGCTCGACCCACCCCATGGCCGCCGCCATGAACGCGGTCGGCTACGACGCCGCGGCACTCGGCAACCACGAGTTCAACTACGGCATCGACACCCTGCGTGCCTTCGAGAAGCAGCTGGACTTCCCGCTCCTGTCGGCCAACACCGTCGACTGGAACACCGGCTCGCCCGCCTTCAAGCCGTGGGTCATCAAGACCGTCAAGCTGGTCGACGAGAAGCCGATCCGAGTCGGCATCCTCGGCCTCGTCACGCCGGGCGTCGCGATCTGGGACAAGGCGAACGTCGAGGGCCGCCTCAAGTTCCCCGGCATCGTCGAGCAGGCCCGCGTCATGGTGCCGCGGCTCAAGGCAGCCGGCGCCGACGTCGTCATCGTCTCGGCCCACTCGGGCACCAACGGCAAGTCCTCGTGGGGCGACGCGCTGCCCTACGTCGAGAACGCCAGCCGGATCCTCGCCGAGGAGGTGGCCGGCATCGACGCGATCCTCGTCGGCCACTCGCACGTCGAGGTGGCCACCAAGGTCACCAACAAGCAGACCGGCAAGGACGTGCTGGTCTGCGAGCCCCTCTACTGGGGCATGCGCGTCGCCGAGATGACCCTGAGCCTGCAGAAGGTCCGCGGCCAGTGGCAGGTCGTCGACAGCTCCGCACAGCTGTGGAACGCCAACGCCGTGCCCGAGGACCCCGCCGTCACCGGCGCGGTCAAGGCCGCCCACGAGAAGGTGCTCGGCTACGTCAACGGCGTCATCGGCTCGTGCACCGAGGCCATGTCGGCGGCCAGCTCGCGCTACGAGGACACGGCCGCGATGGACTTCATCAACTTCGTGCAGGCTGGGGCGGTCAAGGCGGCACTCGCCGGCACGCCGGAGGCGGGCCTGCCGGTCCTCTCCATCGCGGCGCCGTTCAACGCGCTCGCGGCGATCCCGGCGGGCGACGTCACCATCCGTGACGTCGCGGGCCTCTACATCTACGACAACACGCTGCTCGGCATCGTGCTGACGGGCGCCCAGGTCAAGGACTACCTCGAGAAGAGCGCCGGCTACTTCAAGCAGGTCTCCGGCTCCGGTCCGTTCGCGGCGGCTGACATCACCAGAGCCGGCGGCACGCCCGACTACAACTACGACATCATGGGCGGCCTCGACGCCGACCTCACCTACGACATCGACATCGCCCAGCCCGCCGGATCGCGCATCGTCGGTCTGTCGTATGCCGGCGCGCCCGTCGCGTCCGACGCGCGGTTCGTCATCGCGATCAACAACTACCGTCAGTCCGGTGGCGGCGGCTTCCCGCACGTGACGGCCGCTCCCGTCGTCTACAACCGGCAGATCGAGATCCGTCAGCTGCTCATCGACTGGGCGACCGCCCACAAGGTCATCGATCCGGCGACGTTCTCCAGCAAGGACTGGAAGCTCGTCAGCAACGGCAGCACGGTCACCGTCACCGGCTGAAGCCGGGGACAGAGAGGCGTACCCGCCGGGACAGGGGAGCACCGACGGGTACGCAGCTCCATCCTCGCCGATGCACCCCTCCCGCGTCTGTGGTTTGGCCGCGTTTCGCCCCGGGAAATCGCGCGAGCGACGGGGGCGGCCGTCGGCTCGACGCTGTCAGGGACCGACGAGCACCTGGTAGCCCCAGGCGGGGAGCGTGTAGGTCTGCTCGACGGTGAGCTCGACGGTCTCGCCGGTGAACGCATCGCGCCACGAACCGGGCTGCGGTCCGTCACCGAGCGTCACCGTCTGCTCCTCGCCGGTGAAGTTGAACGCGCCGAAGACGCGGTCGTCGCCCATCGCCCGGACGAAGCTCAGCACCGCGGCCTCGGCAGAGTTGGGCACCCGGACCATCCGGCCACCGGCGGCGCCGTTCCACAGGGCGGGGTGCTCCTTCTTCAGCGCGAAGAGCCGGCGGTAGAGCTCTCCCTGCTCGTGGTCGCGCCACTCGATCTCGTCCTTGTCGAAGAAGACCAGGCGCCTGTCGCTGCCGGCCTCCTGGCCGTTGTAGACGAGCGGCATGCCCTCGCTGACGACGGACAGCACGATGGCAGGCTCGAGCGCGTCGCCGAACTGCTCGTACTCGGTGCCCTCCCACGCGTTCTTGTCGTGGTTGCTCACGAAGAGCATGCGGTAGGCGTCGCGCTGGTAGAAGCGGTCGTTCCACGCGTAGTAGACCTTGAGCGCCTCGACGTCGGCCTTGCCGTGCGCGATCTTGTGGAGGGTGTCGTTCCAGCTCCACGCGTACGTCATGTCGAAGGCGCGCACGTGCAGGTCGCGTGACTCCCACTCGGCGAGCATGAAGACCGGCTTGATCGCGTCGAGCTCGCGGCGCACGTTGTCCCAGAAGTCGAGGGGCACGAATCCGGCAACGTCGCAACGGAACCCGTCGACGTCGGCCTCGCGCACCCAGTACGCCATCGCCTCGGTCATGTAGCGGCGGAGGTCCTCGTTGCCGTAGTCGAGGTCGATGATGTCGTCCCAGTCCCACCACGG
>JABFXB010000036.1 GCA_013361975.1 Dermatophilaceae bacterium | reverse complement strand
TCCTCTGCATCGACCAGTCCGGCTCGATGGCCGAGTCGGTCGTCTACTCCAGCGTGTTCGGCGCAGTGCTCGCGTCGCTCCGGTCGGTCGAGACGAGGCTCGTCGTCTTCGACACCGCCGTCGTCGACCTCACCGACGAGCTCGACGACCCGGTCGACGTGCTCTTCGGCGTGCAGCTCGGCGGCGGCACCGACATCAACCAGGCGCTCGCGTACTGCGAGGGGCTCATCGAGCAGCCGGCCGAGACGATCCTCGTGCTCATCAGCGACCTCTACGAGGGCGGCATCGCCGAGGAGATGGTTCGACGCGCGTCCTCGATCGTCGCGTCCGGCGCCACGATGGTCGCGCTGCTGGCCCTGAGCGACTCCGGGCGGCCGGGCTTCGACGCGAACCACGCCGCGGCGCTGGCCGCTGTCGGGGTGCCGGCCTTCGCGTGCACGCCCGACAAGTTCCCCGACCTCATGGCCACCGCCATCGAGAAGCGCGACATCACCGCCTGGGCCGCCGCCAACGACATCGTCACGACCCACGAGCCCGACCCGGCCGGCTGACGGGCCTCACCGTGGTGGGCGCTGGCCCTGGGAGCGAGCCGGCCTCGTGGCCAACGCGAGCGAGTCCGAGTGGAGGACCGACAGCACGACAGTGGCGTACGGGTGAGGCCGGGCCGAGAGCCCGACGCCCACCCGCACGCCACGGTGGTCAGGTCGTGAGTCAGGACGCGGTGCGGTAGATCCCGCGCCCGTAGGTCGCGACGTAGAGCTTGCCGTCCGGCCCCTCCAGCGCCTGGGTGGCGATGGTGACCGGGATCGCGTCACGCGACCACTGGGGCGCGCCGGTCCGAAGGGACGCGAGCGTCGTCTCGACGACCCCGAGGTCGGTGGCCAGGACGACCCGACCGCGCGAGGTGATCAGCAGGTTGTCGCCCGGGACGTCGGGCAGGTTGCCGCTGACGTCGGTCCAGGTCGCGAGGGCCTGACCGGTGGCGGAGTCGGTGCCACCGGTGAGCGTGACCTTCCACAGGTGGCCCGAGCCGGCCAGGTCGCTGCCCGGCCCGTCGACCCAGTTGCGGGAGTAGCCGCCGAACACGACGTACGAGCTGCGCGGGTCGGCAGGGTCGGGCGTCACGCCGGTGACCATCCGCCGGGGCACGCCCGCCGTCGTGGCCACCTGCTGGTAGCTGCCGTTGGCGTTCGTCATGAGCCCACGCGCGAAGCTCGAGCCGGGGTTGCACGACCCGCACCAGCCGGCCCACACCACGTGGTTGCGGCTGGCCAGCGCGGTGATGGAGTGACCGGCGCCGGTGTCGGCGGCCTTGGTCCAGTCCGCGCCGCTGGTGCTGGCCCACGTCTTGGTGTTGGTCCAGACGTACTCCCCGCCGGCCACCCACGTGCCGGGGTCGGTCTGGTCGGCGCTGAACGGGGCGATGAAGCGAGGCAGCGGGTCGGCCGGCGCGATGGTGACGATGGAGCTGTCCGAGGCGGGGCTGCCGTCGGCGACACCGCAGTTCGTCGTCATCTGGAGCGTCAGGTCGACGTACTCGCCGACCGTGCGGCAGCCGTTGTCCGGGTCGACCAGCTGCTGGCCGCCGTCACCGCCGTAGGGCGAGACCATCGTGCCGTTGTTGGCCGGGTCGAGCAGCGAGACGCCGTTGTCCTGCAGTCCACCCCACACCTGCACCTGACCGGGGTGGGCGACGTCCTTGCCGACACCGACCGAGTAGTACTGCAGCAGGTTCAGCTGCCCGGACCGCGACAGCGACCGCCAGGACGAGGCGGTCGGTGAGACCGCGCGCTGGTAGAGGCCGCCGTCGTTGCCGACGTACACCTGGCCGGCGCTCGTGCCGGAGCCGAAGGCGATGGTGTGCTGGTCCGAGTGGAGGACGTTGCCGTCACACGTGTTGTTCGCGTCGACGTTGGACCAGCACGAGAAGCCGAAGTCCCAGTACCGTCCGATGGTCTTCCAGCTCGCGCCGCCGTCCCAGGACTCGTAGACCTCCTCGAGACCGACGTAGACGTGCTTGGCGTTCGCGGGGTCCACGCCGATGAACTGGTTGTACCAGGACTGCACGCCGGGGGCGTAGCCCTTGCCGATCCGCTGCTTGCGCTCGGCCGAGCCGCTCTGCGCCAGCGTGCTCGGGTTGGCGATCTGGTTGTAGGGGCCCGCAGCCGCACCGGTGTCGGACACGTAGACACCTGCCAGAGCGCTCGCGGCGCCCGCGATCAGGGCCGACGGCGACTCCAGGACGACATAGAGCCTCGAACCGTCGGCGGAGTACTGGATGGTGGCGTTGCCGACGTCCTTGGGGTTGATCGCACCCAGCGGGTTGACCTTCGCCCACGTGGCGCCGCCGTCGCGGCTGAGGTAGAAGCCGTTGTAGGCCGCCCCGCTGCGCCACGCGACGTTCGCGAGCACGACCTGGCCCCGCGTGCCGGGCTGCACGGCGACGTCGTTGGCGATGTCGCGGTAGTTGGCGTTGACGTCGGTGCACGAGAGCATCCCCTGAGCGCAGGGCGCGAGGGACCGGCTCCAGGCGGTGGTCGTTGCCCCTGCCAGGGAGTGCACGTAGAGGCCACGCGACGCGGCGACGAAGACCCGGCCGTTGTCCGCATCGATGAGGATGCGGCGGATGACCTGGCTGTCGAGCTCCGTGCCGCCGACCTTGGAAGCCGCCGTGAAGGTCGACGTGTCGGGCGAGCCGAGCCGGAAGACGCCGGCGCCGACGTAGGTGGCCGAGCCGGTCGTGCCGTCACCGGTGGCCACCCACAGGGCGCCGTCGGGTGCGATGGACATGCTGCCGATCGACTGGGTCGGCAGGGCATCGGCGATCGGGGTCCACGTGGTGCCGTTGTCGCAGGAGCGCTCGATGCCCCCGGCCGCGCCGCCCGCGAAGACGCAGTGGCCGTCGACGGCGAGAGCCTGGACGCGGCCGCTCACGTAGCCGGCGCCGCCGCTGCTGTTCGACGCGCTCGGGTCGCGGTAGCGGGGGTCGTCGGAGTTGTACGGGACGTTCGTGATCGAGCTCCACGACGACGGGGCTGCCGGGAGGGAGGAGAGCTGGCTGTAGGCCGCCGCGTACGCGCCGGGTGCGACGAGCCCGGTGGGCGCGGAACGCGCCTGCGCGAACTCGGCCTGCGAGTCCATCAGCTCGGCGGCCTGGTCGCCCGCATCGACGAAACGGCCACCGCCCCCGCTGCCCGCACCGTTGCTGGCATAGCTGGGGAGCGCGAGAGGCGTGATCGCGAGGGCGGCGCCGGCGACGACGCACAGCGCGCCGCGGCGCAGGCCGCGTCCTCTCGTAGGGACTTTTGGAGCGAGCATCATTGCTGGAACCCTCCCTGCCAAGGCGCCGTGGTCGGCGCACGAGTCTTCGCAGTCTTCTGAACATGCGAGTCCCGTGGCGACCGATCCGCTCGGCTGCTGGCACGGGATTGGCTCGCACTGTAGACCCGGGAATGCGCGCCGAGAGCCCCGCGAAGATGTGAGTTCCCTGAGTGCCCGCGGCAGCCGGGCGGGCGGGTTCAGTCGTCGAGGATGTGCACGTATGCCGCCAGCTTCTGCTCGTCGCGACCGAGCGTCTTCACGTCGTAGCCGAGCTGCTTCGTGGCCTGGGCCGCGGTCAGGTCGAAGGAGTGACCCGGCGCCTCGACGTGCACGGCGCCGAGGTTGCCGATGGTGCCGAGCAGCAGCGTGGACGGCGAGGTGAAGTCGGTCTGGTCGAACGGTTTGTCGGTGAGCTTGTCGAAGGTGATGGTGACGGCGTACGGCTTCGCCGCGGTCTGCAGCGAGAGCGTGTACGAACCGTCCGGGCCGAAGCCTGCCGCCCGGGTGAGCCAGATGACGCGGGAGTTGTCGCCGACGAAGTCGGTGCGCTGCTTCCAGAGCGTCTCGGCGCGGTCGGGTGCCGCGGCGCTTCCGGCGGTCGGCGTGCTGCAGCCGGCAAGGGCGATGGCTCCCAGCAGAGCCGCTGCGATGGCGCGTGCGCGCATGGTCGTTCCCCTGTTCCCGGGTCGTACGACCCGTCCCTGTGGCCGGCGACCCGGCCGGCGCAGTGTGGCAGATGCGAGCACCCGCGAGGTGGTTCCACGACTCGCGTCGGCAAACCTCCGCGATGTCTACTCGCGGGTCGCCATGGATGAGTGGAAGGCTGCGGGTTGTGGCGTGACGAGCGCCACGCGCCCTGCCGGGCGGAGGCACGACGAAGGAGACCTGCTCGATGATCTCGCGGATCGCGATCGTCAACCGCGGTGAGGCCGCCATGCGCCTCATCCACGCCGTGCGTGACCTCAACGCCGGAGCAGGCCCCGGGGGGCACCGCATCGAGACGATCGCCTTGCACACCGAGGGCGAGCGGCGGGCCATGTTCGTCCGCGAGAGCGACCACGCGTACGACCTCGGGCCGGCCTCGGCACGTCCCTACCTCGACTACGCCGTCCTCGAGCGCGCCCTGCGCGAGACCGGCGCCGACGCCGCGTGGGTCGGCTGGGGCTTCGTCGCCGAGCACCCGGCCTTCGCCGAGCTGTGCGAGCGCATCGGCGTCACCTTCATCGGGCCGAGCGCCGAGGCGATGACGAAGCTCGGCGACAAGATCGGCAGCAAGCTCATCGCCGAGGAGGTCGGCGTGCCCGTCGCGCCGTGGAGCCGCGGCGGCGTCGACACCCTCGACGACGCGAAGGCCGCGGCCGCGCGCATCGGCTACCCGCTCATGCTCAAGGCCACCGCCGGCGGTGGCGGTCGGGGCATCCGTCGCGTCGACTCCGACGCCGACCTCTCCGACGCGTACGAGCGCACCCGCGACGAGGCCGAGCGCGCCTTCGGCTCCGGCGTCGTCTTCCTCGAGAAGCTCGTCACCGGCGCCCGGCACATCGAGGTGCAGGTCATCGCCGACGGGCAGGGCACCGCGTGGGCCGTCGGCGTGCGCGACTGCTCGGTGCAGCGCCGCAACCAGAAGGTCATCGAGGAGTCCGCCTCGCCGGTGCTCACCGCGGAGCAGGCGCAGGAGGTCAGGGACAGCGCCGAGCGGCTCGCCATCGCCGTCGGCTACGCCGGCGCCGGCACCGTCGAGTTCCTCTACCACCCGGGCGAGAGGTTCTTCGCCTTCCTCGAGGTCAACACCCGCCTCCAGGTCGAGCACCCGATCACCGAGGCCGTCACCGACACCGACCTCGTCAAGCTGCAGATCCACGTCGCGAACGGCGGGCGCCTCGACGACCTCCCGCAGGGCCGGCCCACCGAGCGCGGGCACGCCGTCGAAGCGCGCCTCAACGCCGAGGACCCCGACCGCGACTTCGCCCCCAGCCCGGGCCACATCAGCCTGCTCCAGTTCCCCGCCGGCCCTGGCATCCGTGTCGACACCGGTGTCGGAGAAGGCGACTCGATCCCGGCCGACTTCGACTCGATGATCGCCAAGATCATCGCCTACGGCCGCGACCGTGACGAGGCCCTCGCCCGTCTGCGCCGCGCCATGGCCGAGACGACCGTCGTCATCGACGGCGGCTCGACGAACAAGAGCTTCATCCTCGACCTGCTCGACCAGCCCGAGGTCATCGACGGCTCGGCCGACACCGGCTGGATCGACCGGGTGCGAGCCGAAGGCCGGCTCGTGTCGCACCGCCACTCCGGCGTCGCGCTCGTCGCCGCCGGCATCGAGGCCTACGAGGACGCCGAGGCCATCGAGCGCGCCCGCCTGCTCGAGTCGGCGCGCGGCGGCCGCCCGCAGGTGCAGCACGCCGTCGGCCGCGCCATCGACCTCAAGCTGCGCGGCACCGCCTACAAGGTCGTGGTGCTGCGCACCGCGGGCCACCGCTACCGCGTCAGCATCACCAACGGCGCCGAGCCGCACGTCGTCGACGCGACCATCGACCGCATCGACGAGTATGCCGGCCGCATCGTCGTCGAGGGCCGCTCGCACCGCCTCGTCACCGCCACCCACGGCCCCGTGCACCTCGTCGAGGTCGACGGCGTGACGCACCGCGTCTCCCGCGACGAGGGCGGCGTCGTGCGCTCGCCCGCGCCCGCGCTCGTCGTCGCGACCCCGGTGCAGGTCGGCGCCGAGGTCGCCGCCGGGGCACCGGTGCTCGTGCTCGAGTCGATGAAGATGGAGACGGTGCTGCCGGCGCCGTTCCCGGCCAGGGTGCGCGAGCTGCTCGTCGCCGTCGGCAGCCAGGTCGAGACGGGCGCACCGCTCGTGCGCCTGGAGCCGACGGGCGACGAGGCCGAGGTGGCCGACGCCGCCTCCGACGAGGCGGCCGTCGACCTCGACCTGCCCGACGCGAGCGCCCACACCGCGACGGCCCGCGAGCGCGTCGTCCGCGGCATCGAGGACCTCTCGGCGAGCGTCCTCGGCTTCGACGGCGACCCCAGCGGCGACGCCCGCATGCTCTCGGGCTACCTCGAGGCCCGCGACGCGGTGGCCGCCGAGGGCTCCGTGCCCCTCGCCGAGGAGATCGCGGTCCTCGAGCTCATCACCGACGTCGCCGAGCTGAGCCGCAACCGCCCGGCCGCCGAGGAGCGCCACACCGAGCTGCTCGTGCACAGCCCCCGCGAGCACTTCCACTCCTACCTGCAGAGCCTCGACGTCGACCGTGCCGGACTCTCGGCCGACTTCCAGGACAAGCTCGCCCGCGTGCTGCGCCACTACGGCGTCGCCGACTTCGAGCGCACGCCCGACCTCGAGGAGGCGGTGTTCCGCATCTTCCTCGCGCAGCAGCGGTCGGCGCCCGAGGTCCAGCTCGCGACCTCGATCCTGCAGCGCTGGCTCGCCGAGCCCATCCCGGCGCCCCCGCTCGACGTCGCCGCCCGTGACGCGCTCGACCGTCTCGTCGTCGCCACCCAGCTGCGCTTCCCGGTCGTCGGCGACCTCGCCCGCAGCGTGCGCTTCCGCTGGTTCGACCAGCCCCTCGTCGACGAGGACCGCGCGGGCGTGCTCGCCGGTGTCCGCGACAAGGTGGCCGCGCTCGCCGCCGACCCCGAGGCGGCCGACCGCACCGCCCGCGTGGACGAGCTCGCCGCCATCCCCGAGCAGATCGTCCGCTTCCTCGCCGAGCGGCTGCACGAGTCGGTCGACACCGAGGCGGGCCTGCAGCAGCACGAGCCGATGCTCGAGGTGCTCATCAAGCGTCACTACCGCGAGCACGAGCTGCACGCGTTGCGCACCTTCACCGAGACCGGACGCCCGTTCGCGACGGCCGACTACACGCTCGACGGCCGACCGACGCACCTGACGACGAGCATCGGCTCGGTCGACGAGCTCGTGCCCGGCAGCGCGCTCGACACGGCCGTCTCGGCCGACGTGTGGGCCCGCACCGAGGGGAGCCAGTCCGTCGTCGACCTCTACCTGCGCTGGCCCGACGAGCCGCAGTCCCCCGACGAGGCGAGCGACCGCCTCGGGGCGCTGCTCCAGGAGCTGCCGTTCGCGCACGACACCCGCCGGGTCGCCGTGTGCGTCAGCGGCGGCACCGACCGCCACGTCGACTACTTCACGTTCCGTCCCGTCGAGGGACGCCTCGTCGAGGACCGCCTCGTGCGCGGCGTGCACCCGATGGTGGGTCGGCGGCTCAACCTCTGGCGCCTCTCCGCGTTCGACGTGACGCGACTCGAGGCCCCCGAGGACGTCCTGCTCTACGAGTGCGTGGCCAAGGACAACCCCGAGGACACGCGCCTCGTCGCCCTCGCGCAGGTGCGCCAGGTCGTCGTCGTGCGCGACGAGGCCGGCCAGGTCTCCGGCCTGCCCCACGTCGAGCGCGCCATCGCCAACTGCCTCGAGGCGGTCCGGCGGGTGCGGGCCTCGCGCGGGGCCAGGGCCTCGAAGCTCGACATGAACCACGTGTGGGTGCAGATCTGGCCGACCATCGAGGCCGACCTGGGCCAGCTCACCGCCCTGCGCAGCAAGATCGCCCCGGTCACCGCCGGTGCGGGCATCGAGGAGGTGCTGGTCCAGGCGACGGTCGCCGGCACGCCCGACGCCGCGCCGCTCGCGATCGCGGGCCGCTTCTACTACCAGCCGGGTTCGGGCGTCGTCGCCTCGGTCGGCGCCCCGCCCACCGAGCCGCTCAAGCCCCTCGACGACTACGCCTCGAAGGTGGTGCGGGCCCGCCGGCGCGGCCTCGTCTACCCGTACGAGCTGCAGTCGATGATCGCCGGCGACGGTGGCACCGTGGTCGAGCACGACCTCGACGACACGGGTGCCCTCGTGCCGGTCGACCGTCCGCAGGGCCTCAACAAGGCCGGCATCATCGTCGCCGTCGTCACCTCCCCGACCGTGCGCCACCCCGAGGGCGTGACCCGGGTCGTGCTGTCGGGCGACCCGCTGCGGTCGCTCGGCTCGGTCGCCGAGGCCGAGTGCGCCCGCGTCATCGCCGCCATCGACCTCGCCGAGCAGATGCGCGTGCCGCTCGAGTGGTACTCGCTGTCGGCCGGCGCCCGCATCTCGATGGACTCGGGCACCGAGAACATGGACTGGGTGGCCCGCGCCCTGAAGCGGATCATCGAGTTCACCCAGGCGGGCGGCGAGATCAACATCGTCGTCGCGGGCATCAACGTCGGCGCCCAGCCGTACTGGAACGCCGAGGCGACGATGCTGATGCACACCAAGGGCATCCTCGTCATGACGCCCGACAGCGCCATGGTGCTCACCGGCAAGCAGTCGCTCGACTTCTCCGGCGGCGTCAGCGCCGAGGACAACTTCGGCATCGGTGGCTACGACCGCGTGATGGGCCCCAACGGCCAGGCGCAGTACTGGGCCAAGGACCTCGCCGGAGCGCGCGACATCCTCATGTCGCACTACGACCACGCGTACGTCGCCCCGGGTGAGTCCGGGCCGCGGCGTGTGCCGACGAGCGACCCCGCCCACCGCGACGTGACCCTCTACCCGCACGAGGCGCCGGGCTCGGACTTCAAGACCGTCGGCGAGATCTTCAGCTCGCTCACCAACCCCGACCGCAAGAAGCCCTTCGACATCCGCACGCTGATGCGCGCGGTGTCCGACCAGGACCACGAGACCCTCGAGCGCTGGGCCGGCATGGCCGACGCCGAGACCGCCGTCGTGCAGGACGCCCACCTCGCGGGCATCCCGGTGACGCTCATCGGCATCGAGAGCAAGTCCGTCGCGCGACGGGGCTTCCCGCCCACCGACGGTCCCGACACCTACACGGCGGGCACGCTCTTCCCGCGGTCGTCGAAGAAGGTGGCCCGGGCCATCAACGCGGCGAGCGGCAACCGGCCCGTCGTCGTGCTGGCCAACCTGTCGGGCTTCGACGGGTCACCGGAGTCGATGCGTGCACTGCAGCTCGAGTACGGCGCCGAGATCGGACGCGCCATCGTCAACTTCGACGGCCCGATCGTCTTCACCGTCGTCTCGCGCTACCACGGCGGCGCGTTCGTGGTCTTCTCCAAGACCCTGAACCCGCGCATGACCGTGCTGGCCGTCGAGGGGTCGTTCGCGTCGGTGCTCGGGGGCGCGCCGGCGGCGGCCGTCGTCTTCTCGCGCGACGTCGACGCCCGCACCGCCTCCGACCCGCGCATCACGGACCTGGAGGCACGGGTCGCGGCGGCGTCGGGCGTCGAGCGCGCCCGGCTGGCGACGGAGCTCGCCGACCTGCGCACGTCGGTGCGCGCCGAGAAGCTGAGCCAGGTTGCGTCCGAGTTCGACGCGGTGCACAGCATCCACCGCGCCGTGTCGGTCGGCTCCGTCGACGCCGTCATCGGGGCCCACGAGATGCGCCCGCGCATCATCGCGGCCCTCGAGCAGAGCCTGGTCACTCCTTCGTCATGACCACCTTGAGGGCCTGGCGGTCTGCGGCGTTGGCGAACGTGTCGTAGGCCTCCAGGACCTCGTCGAACGAGAACCGGTGCGTGACGAACTTGGCCGGGTCGATCTCGCCGGCGCTGATCTTGTCGAGCAGCTGCGGCGCGGTCGTCGCGTTGACGAGGCCGGTCGTGATGGTGATGTTGTTGATCCAGTCGCGCTCGATCGGGAAGCTCACCGGCACGCCGTGCACGCCGACGTTCGCGACGCGGCCGCCCGGACGGATCGAGTCGAGGCACGTGGCGAAGGTGGCCGGCACCCCGACGGCCTCGATGGCCACGTCGACCCCGAGGCCGTCGCGGCTCAGGCGCTTCAGCTCGCCGACGACGTCGTCGGTCGCGCTGATGTCGATGGTGTCGGTGGCTCCGAAGTCCTTCGCCTGCGCCAGGCGGAACGCGTTGCCGTCGACGGCGATGGTGCGTGAGGCGCCGCTCGGGGCCGCCGTCATGATCGCGGCGAGCCCGATCGGCCCGGCCCCGACGACGGCGACGACGTCGCCCTGCGCAACCTGGCCGTAGCGGACGCCGATCTCGTAGCCGGTCGGCAGGATGTCGCTCAGCATCGTGCCCTGCTCCGCCGAGACACCCGCGGGCAGCGGGATCAGCCCGTTGTCGGCGAAGGGCACCCGCACGTACTCCGCCTGCGTGCCGTCGATGAGGTGGCCGAAGACCCAGCCGATGCCACCGAGCGTCTGGCAGTGCGACGGCAGCCCGGCGCGGCAGTAGTCGCACGTGCCGCACTTGCTGATGCACGAGACGATGACACGGTCGCCGACCGCGACCCGGGTGCAGTCGGGTCCGACCTCGGTGACGACGCCGACCCCCTCGTGGCCGAGGACGCGCCCGTCGGTCACGGCAGCGACGTCGCCCTTGAGGATGTGCAGGTCCGTGCCGCAGATCGTCGTCGTCTCCATCCGGACGATGGCGTCGGTCGGGTCCTGGAGGGTCGGCTCGGGCACGTCCTCCCATGCCTTAGAACCGGGGCCGTGGTAGACGAGCGCTTTCATGGGACCAGCCTCCTGTGCGCGGGGCAGGCGGTTCGGCCCGGATGGCCGGCGCCGGCCCGTCACCGACATCGTCGTCGCCGGTCCGGTTGCGTGCCCATGGTCGAAGGTCCCGACGGGGACCTGCCGGAGGTCCCGACGTCCCCCGGTTCGAGACGGACTCTGGTCCCGGGCACGTCTGCGGGGCAGGATTACCGGGTGACGACGCTGCCGCTCCTGTCGGTGTCGGACGGCGTGGCCACGATCCGGCTGGGCCGTCCCGACGCCGGGAACGCCTTCGACCTGCCGGCGGCGCTGGGGCTGCGCGACGCGGTCGCGGAGATCGCCCGGACGGTCCGCGACGTCGACGTCGTCGTCCTGCGGGCCGACGGACGCCTCTTCTGCGCCGGCGGCGACGTGCGCGCCATGGCGTCCGCGCCCGACCGCCCGGCGTTCGTCTCGGAGCTCGCCGGGGTGCTGCACGACGCGCTGACCTCGTTGCGCGGGCTGCCGGTCCCCGTCGTCGCGGTCGTGCAGGGCGCCGCCGCCGGCGCCGGGGTGGGCCTGCTCCTCGCCGCCGACGTCGTCGTCGCCGCCGAGCACGCGACGTTCGTGGCGGCATACCCCTCGGTGGGGCTGTCGCCCGACTGTGGTGTGAGTGCCCTGCTCCCCGCCGCGGTCGGCGCCCGCCGGGCGGCGCTGTTCCTCCTCACCGGGGCGACGATCGATGCCGCGACCGCGCTCGACTGGGGTCTGGTGACCGAGGTCGCCGACCTCCACGACCTCGACGCTCGCGCCGGTGAGGTCGTGGCGGGCATCGCCGCCCTGCCGCGTGCGGCGGTCGGCGAGGCGGCCCGCCTGCTGCGCCTCGCGCCCGAGCGGCCGTATGCCGTCCAGCTCGCCGACGAGGCCGCGACCATCGCACGCCTGTCGTCCACCCCGGAGGCCGACGCCCTCCTCACCGCCTTCGCCACACCGAACGGAGACACCGCGTGAACGTCACCCTGTCCAGCACCGTCGACGACATCGTCCGTCGCAGCGCCGCGCGACACCCCGACCGCACGGCGCTCGTCTTCGAGGACCGCACGTGGACGTATGCCGCCCTCGACGACGCCGTGACGCGCGCGGCTGCTCACCTGCTGGGTCTCGGGCTGTCGGCGGGCGACCGGGTGGCGACCGTGGGACTCAACTCCGACGCGTACCTGCTCGCCTTCCTCGGCTGCGCCCGCGCCGGGCTTGTCCACGTGCCGGTCAACTACGCGCTGACCGGGCCCGAGCTCACCTACCTGCTCGGCGACTCCGGCGCCCGGGTCGCCCTGGTCGACGTCGCGCTGCGCGAGTCCGTCGAGGCGGTCCGCGACGACACGTCGCTGGAGCAGGTGCTGCTGCTCCACGGCGGCGACGACTCGGTGCTGCCGGTGTGGAGCGCCGGTGACGTGCCCTCCCTCGACGTCGAGCGCTCCGACACCGACCTCGTGCAGCTGCTCTACACCTCCGGCACGACCTCACAGCCCAAGGGCGCGATGATGACCCACCGTGCGCTCGTGCACGAGTACGTCTCGTGCATCGTCGGGCTCGACCTGCGCGAGGGCGACGCGCCGCTGCACTCGATGCCGCTCTACCACTCGGCCCAGATGCACGTCTTCCTCCTGCCCTACCTCGCGGTCGGCGCGACGAACCACCTGCTCACCCGGCCCGACGTGCCGACGATCCTCGAGAAGGTGACAGCCGAGCGCATCGGCTCGCTCTTCCTCGCCCCGACCGTGTGGGTGCCGCTGTCGAACCACCCCGCGCTCGACACCGCCGACCTCGGCTCGCTGCGCAAGGCCTACTACGGCGCCTCGATCATGCCGGTGCCCGTGCGCGACCGGCTGCAGCAGCGCCTGCCCGACCTCGGTTTCTGGAACTGCTTCGGGCAGTCGGAGATCGGCCCGCTCGCGACCGTGCTGCGGCCCGAGGAGCACGAGGCGCGGCCCGAGGCCTGCGGGCGCACGGTCCTCTTCGTCGAGGCCAGGGTCGTCGACCCCGAGGGCGTCGACGTCGCGGCCGGCGAACCCGGCGAGCTGCTCTACCGGTCACCGCAGCTCTGCACCGGCTACTGGAACAAGCCCGACGCCACCGACGAGGCCTTCCGTGACGGGTGGTTCCACTCCGGCGACCTCGTGACCCGCGACGAGGAGGGCCACCTCACGGTGGTCGACCGCATCAAGGACGTCATCAACACCGGTGGCGTCATGGTCGCCTCGCGCGAGGTCGAGGACGCGCTCTACACCCACCCCGCCGTGGCGGAGGTGGCCGTCATCGCGACGCCGCACGAGCGCTGGGTCGAGGCCGTCACCGCGGTCGTCGTGCTGCGCGAGGGGCAGACCGTCACCGAGAGCGAGCTCGTCGAGCACGCCCGCGGGACGCTCGCCCCCTTCAAGCTGCCCAAGGCGGTCCACTTCGTCGCCGGGCTGCCACGCAACCAGAGCGGCAAGCTGCTCAAGCGCGTGCTGCGCGACGACCTAACCCAGGGCGCCGGGGAGCACCTCGCCACGGGCTGACGACGCGCGGGCTGACGGGGGCGGCGCCCCTAGCGCGGCAGGGCGGCATACGCGACCAGGGCGGTCGAGCAGGACCACAGGAGAAGGCCGCCCACGTTCGTGCGCGGCCGGTAGGTGACAGCCGCGAGGAACTCGCGCAGGAACGCGCCCGGGACGAAGTGCCAGGCCGCGGGGGCGCCCGTGACGTCGGCGTCGATGCCGAGGCTGCGCGCGATGAGGGCCGACCGGCCGACGTGGAAGCTGCTCGTCACGACCCGCAGGTGCCCGTCCCCGTCGATGCCGCGGGAGCGCAGGATGTCGCGCGACAGCAGCAGGTTCTCCTCGGTCGTCGTCGCCCGGTCCTCCGTGGCGACCGCGCCGGAGGGCAGGCCGTGCGCGACGAGGTAGGCGGCCATGGCCACGCCCTCGGGCATCGGCTCGTCGTCGCCCTGGCCGCCGCTCGGCAGCACGAGCGGGTCACGACCGGCAGCGCGCTGGGCACGCCACACCTCGATGGCCGCGTCGAGCCGGTTGGCCAGCAGCGTCGGCACCGTGCCGTCGACGAGGCCCGAGCCCAGGACGACGACGGCGACGGGTTCCGGGCGGGGATCGGCGCGCCGCTGGAGGAGGCAGTAGAGCAGGTAGCTCACGAAGGCGAGCCCGGGGTAGCCGGGCAGCAGCAGGACGACGGTGGCGACCACCGGCCACGGGTGACCACCGACGGCGTACCCCGTGGCGACCGTCGCCAGCACGGTCGCCGCGACCATCGCGGCGCCGAGGGCGAGCGCCAACAGGCCGACGAGGCTCGGGCCGTCGCGGACGGCCGCCGCGAGGGCGCTGAACACGAAGAGGAGACCGAGCCCCGCGGCCGCGAGCCACGGGAGGGCGAGCACAGCAGCGACGGGTTCCATCGATGAGAGCAGGTCGAGCGCGAGCGCGCTTGCGGCCCAGAGACATCCGGTCAGCAGGACGCCGCTGCGCCAACGCCTCGGCTCGATGCGCGACGACCTCAGGGCGAGCAGGAGCAGCGCCACGCCAGCGACGGCGAGCAGGAGGTCCAGGGGCGCCGGCATGTCCCGAGCATGCCTTCCGGGGCGCGTGGTTGCGAAACCCGGCGTGTCCCGTTCCGGGTTTAGTGGAGGCTCGGAACTGACGCGACGACGGTAGCCGTCACGGGGTTGTGTCGGTAGTGCTGGTTCTCGTACTCGACGGGCGGGACGAGCCCGAGCTCGCCGTGCAGGCGTCGGTGGTTGAACCAGTCGATGTACTCCGCGACCGCGATCTC
>JABFXB010000480.1 GCA_013361975.1 Dermatophilaceae bacterium | reverse complement strand
GTGCGGCTCGAGGGCCGAGCCCGGTGGACTCGGGGTGCGCGCGTGCCCGAAGCGAGCCGGACTGAACGTAGGCTCTAGGGGCCGTCCGGCACCCGATCGCTCCTAGGAGGCTCCGTGTCTCACAGTCCGTCCCGCATCCGGGAGATCCTGCCGACCTCCAGTCGCACCGCGCTGGGGGCGACCATCGCCGGCGGCGTGCTCACGGCCCTGGCGTCGGCGCCCGAGCGGATCGGCCACCTGTTCCGGCACCGGTTCCCCATGGTGGCCGTCACCGGGATGACCGGCGTCGGCAAGAGCCAGCTCGTCGACCGGCTCACGAAGCGCTCGTCGGCGGACGGCGTGGCACAGGTGGGCTCGGCGGTCATGGAGCGCCGGACGCGTCGCTCCCCGCGGCTGCACGGCTTCCGCTTCCTCGTGGTGCCGGGCGACAACGCGGCGACCCGGCTCGGCGCGCTCGACGAGGTGTTCCACGACGAGCCGGTCGACGGCGTGATCCACGTCGTCGCCAACGGCTACGCGACACCGCGACGGGCCGCCGGCACCACGGGTGGGGCCACAGCGAGCCGCGAGGAGCAGCTCGCGGCCGAGCTCGAGGACTGGGCGATCACGTCGCACCGGATCGCCTCGATGGCCGTGCGCCGGCACAAGCCCATCTGGCTCGTCATCGCCGTGACGAAGACCGACCTCTACCCCGACGACGTCGACGAGGTCGTGCACTACTACTCGCCCGGCAGCGGATCACCGTTCGGCGACAAGGTCGACGCGCTGCGGGCCCTGGCCGGCGGGGCGAAGCTGTCGATCGACGTGCTGCCCGTGTCGAGCCAGGGCGGCGACCGCAGGTCGGCGCTCCCGGCCAAGCAGGCAGGCGCCATGGTCGACGCCCTCGCCGACCGGCTGGGCCAGCTCAGCGGCCACGCCTGAGCGGCACACGCTGGCGGCCCCCGCCTGCCGCACCGGCGGTCTGCAGCTCAGTCCAGGCAGAACTCGTTGCCCTCGACGTCCTGCATCACGAGGCACGACTCGTTGACGCCGTCGGCGACCAGCAGCCGCTGGCGCGAGGCACCGAGGGCCTCGAGCCGCTTGCACTCGGCCTCGAGCACGGCGACGCGCTCGTCACCCACGAGGCCGGTGCCGACGCGTACGTCGAGGTGCACGCGGTTCTTGACGACCTTGCCCTCGGGCACGCGCTGGAAGAACAACCGCGGGCCGACCCCCTCGGGGTCCACGCACGCGTACGCGCCGCCCTGGTCCTCCGCCGGCAGCGAGCCGTCGAACTCCTCCCAGGAGCCGAAGCCCGGTGGGGGTGGCGGGACGACGTAGCCCAGCACCTCGCACCAGAAACGGGCGACGCGCTCCGGGTCGGCGCAGTCGAAGGTGACCTGGAACTTCCTGACCGTCGTCATGCACTCCACCCTAGGGCGCGAACTGCGGCTCGTCGCAAGGGTTTTCGCCTAGTCGTGCAAGAGGGTCCACTGCCCCTCCGACACGACCTCCACCTGACCGTCGACGACGACGAACGCGGTCTCGTCGTCCACGGCATACGCCGGGCCCTCGATCGCGGCGGCCCACTGCTGCGCCTCGGCCATGGTGTTGCCCGGCAGGTCGTCGCCGTTCACGTGCGGGCAGATGGCGAAGTCGACGAGCCCCAGCGTCTCGTCGCCACCGGTCGCGGGCCGCCACTGGACGAAGTCGTCGCCGACCCGAGGCGTCAGCACCATGCTGCCGGCGCTGAGGCCGACCCAGACGGTGTCGAGCGTCGGCAGCAGGTCGGCCAGCCCGGACTCGCGCAGCCAGTGCGCCAGGTAGAGCACGTCACCGCCGGCCACGAGAAGGGCGTCGGCCTCGCGCACCCGAGGCACCCACAGGTCCTCGTCGATGCTCGGCAGAGCGGTGAGCTCGAGGACGCCCATGGACTTCCACCCCAGTCCGACCATGCCGTCCGAGCGGCCGGTGATGAACTGCCACGGCTTCTCGCCCGGCCCCACCCACGGGTGGGCGTACTGCGCGGTCGGGATACAGAGGGCGGTGGACTCGGCGATCGGCTTGCCGAGGAGCCGCACGAGGGCGGCCTCGATGGTGGGGTTCCTGACGCCCGCAGACGTGAGAAGGAGCTTCACCGTGCCTCCCTGGCGGGCGAGGATGTCGACGCGGTCAACCTACCGGCCGCGTTTCGGTTTCGACGCCGGATGGGTACCTAGGGTCCAATGGACCCTGCGGGCCCGCCGGCTCGCGACAGCTTCATCGCTCCCGACCCTCACGACACCCAGGCGCGACCATGACGACGCAGACCCTCGCACCCCCCGCGCACCGGCGGGCCCGCCTGCTGCCATCGGTGAGCTCCGTCCCCCGGTACCGCCTCCTCGTTCCGCTGACCATCGCGTTCGCGTTCCTCGTGACCCAGGGCGTGGTCCAGGCGGTCACCCCGTTCATCCGCCAGGACGACTGGACCTTCCTGCTGCCCGACGACCAGCCGAACGTGGCACCGCCCCGCTACTACAACATCAGCGAGGGACGCTGGCTCAACACCGGCTGGTGGTGGCTCGTCGGCCAGCACGGCACCCCGACGACCGCTGCCCTCACGTACGCCCTCGGCTACGCCCTGCTCGTCGCAGGCATGTGGCGGGTGCTGCGCAGGTCTGGCGTGCGTCCCGGTCCGGTCGTCGACGCCGTGCTCGGCGTCGCGCTCTACGCGTCGTGCGTGTGGGTGCAGCTGCTCTACTGGCCGGGCGCCCTCACCCCCTCCGTGCTCGTCGGCGCAACGGCGATCTGGCTGCTGCCGTGGGCGGCCCGATCCCGCCTCCGGATGGCCCTGTGGCTGCTGCTCAGCGGCGTCGCAGCGGTGCTCTCCTACCCGCCGATCGGCGTCGTGCTGCTCATCTTCGCGGTGGTCCACCTCCGTGACGCCCCGTGGCGTCAGGTGCTGGCCGTGGTCGCCGGCTGGGTCGTCGCCTTCGGCACGGGCATCCTCGTCGCCTACACGCTCAACTGGATCTTCAACCAGCACTTCGGCATCGAGCTGGCTTCCTGGCGTCAGGCCAACCCGCTCAACTCCGTCGACTCGCTCAACGACAACGTGGGCCGCTGGCTCGACTCGGCGCAGGCCCTGTGGCGCGCCCAGTGGTGGGTTGCGCTCGTCGGCCTCGTCGCCTTCGCCGTGGGGATCCGCGACCGCCTGGTGCGCCCGCGACTGCTGCGGCTGCTCGCAGCCTTCGTCGTCGCGTGCGGCCTCGACGCCGGGCAGACGATCGTGACGGGCGCGGTGACCGAGGCGCGCGGCCAGCTGTGGACGTGGCTCGTCGCCGTCCTGCCGGTCGCCTTCCTTCTCCTCCGTCGCGGCCGCACGGACCCCCGGGCCGTACGCGTGTTGCCAGCAGAGCGCGTACCTGCCCTGCTGCTGGCCGTCCTCGCGGTCGTCGGCGTGCTGTCGTGGCGCGCCGACATCGGCGCCCACCAGGCGACGCGCGTGCAGTACGCCGCCATCGCGGCGCAGGCCACGGCACCCGAGGCGGGAGACCCGGCCGTGCGGATCGTCGTCTACCAGAACTGGTACGTCAAGGGCAGCCGCGACGGCGCGCTGATGGCGAGCACGATGTTCATGGCCGTGCGCCAGGCGACGGGCGGGGTGCAGCCGCGCTGGTGCCG
>JABFXB010000016.1 GCA_013361975.1 Dermatophilaceae bacterium | reverse complement strand
ACCGTCAGCTGGAACGAGGTCAGCGCCGACAAGACCACCGAGCCCGAGCACCCGGCCCCCGTCCTGCAGCTCACCCCGGAAAGCGGTCCGACAGCCACGTCCACGCCCGGCGGCACGGCGGGGGCCGTCCCGCCGGTGGCGGCGGCCACCACTCGCGAGGCGACCGGCACCGACAGCGCCGGCACCGTCTCGCTGGCACTCTCGGGTGCGGCGCTGGTGGTCTCGCTCCTGGCTGCCGTTACGGCGTGGCGTCGCGGCCGCCCTGCGGCGGCCGACGCGGCTCCGGTCACGGCCGACGCGGCTCCGGTCACGGCCGACGCGGCTCCGGTCACGGCCGACGGAACAACCGCGGGAGACACCGCGGTGCGGGCGCCCGAGGACGCGCGGCCCTGACGGCCGCGGAGCCGACCATGAAGCGCTCACGACGCCTCGTGCGCCTGGTCCTCGCCGCGCTGGCGCTGGCCCTCTCGGGCATCGCCCTGGCGACGCCCGCTTGGGCCCATGCCGAGCTCGTCAGCAGCACGCCCGCGAGCGGGACCCGCCTCGAGGCGCCGCCCCGGTCGGTCCAGCTGACCTTCACCGAGTCGGTCGACCTCGTCGCCGGTGGCCTGCGCCTCCTCGACGGCTCAGGACGGACGCTCGCCACTCCCGAGCCCGTCGCGTCCGGTCGAACGGTCACCTGGCCGATGCCGCCGTCCCTCGGCAGGGGCGCCTACGTCGTGACGTGGCGCGTCGTCTCCTCGGACGGGCACCCGGTCGACGGTGCCTTCACCTTCGGTGTCGGAGCCGCCCCGGCGGCCCTGCCCGACACCGTCGGCGCCGCGTCGTCCGGGCGATCCTCGACCGCACCGGCATACGTGGTGGTCGCCCGGCTGGGCGGCTACCTCGCGCTGACCGCGATCGCCGGTGTGGTGGCCTTCCTGCTCTGGTGTGCCGGAGGCGCGAGGCACGACCCGGCGCTGCAGCGTATGGCGCGCGCTGGCATCGCCGGGGGCGCCGTCTTCGCGCTGGCGAGCCTGCTCGCACAAGGCCCGTATGCCGCCGGGCGTCCCCTCGCCGACCTGCTCGACCCGCCGCTGGTGCGGGACACGCTTGGCACCCCCTTCGGGCTGGCGACGGTGTGGAGGATCGCGCTCTACGGCGTCCTCGCAGCCTTGGCCTGGCGGCTGCCGGCAGTCACGAGCCGCGTTCGGCGCCGGCTCGTGCCTGTCGTCATCGCCGGTGTGGCGGTCACGATCGCCGCGTCGGGCCACGGGGCCGCGTCCGGCTCGCCCGTCGATCTCGCCGTGGTGTCCGTGCACGCCCTGACCGGCGCGGTGTGGGTCGGCGGGCTCGTCGTCCTCGTCCTGGTGGGGCGGTCCGTCGAGCGGCGCGCGCTGCTCGACTTCTCGAGGCTCGCCATGGCTTCGGTGCTGGCGCTGGTCGCCACCGGACTGCTCAACTCGGTCCAGCACGTGCATGCCGTCGAGCAGCTCGTCCTCACCCGCTACGGGCTGCTGCTGTCGGCGAAGCTCGCGCTCGTCGCCACCGCCCTCGGTGCGGCCGCCGTCTCGCGGCGCCAGCTCGGGCGCAGCCGGTCCCCGCTCCTGTCGGTGCGGGCCGAGGCACTCCTGACCGTCTCGGTGCTGGCCGTCACCGCCGTGCTCGGGACGACGACGCCGCCGCCCACGGTCGCGGCGTCGACGCTCGGCCCGCGTCCCGGCGCGACGTCGGCGCTGAACGCCAACCGACAGGTGACGGTCTCCCTCGGCGACGGCCGAAGCGCGGTGCTCGCCGTGCTGCCCGCCACGACCCGCGGCAGCACGCTGCGCGTCCTGGTGTCGACCGCCGATGGGGCGCCAGCCGCCGTGCGGCGGGTCGCCCTGAAGCTGGCCAACCCGAGCCGGGGCGTCGGAGCGATCCCCGTTCCGCTCACCGCCAGGGGGACGTTCTGGGAGGCCCGCTACACCTTCCCGCTCAGCGGCACGTGGAAGGCCACGCTGACCGTCGAGGACCCGAGCCAGCGGGCCGTCGTCGCCGCCGGGGACCTCGAGGTGTCTCCCTGATCGTGCAACGACTGTCGTCCCCGAGAGGTGCACAGGAGGGGCAGCGCTGCCGACTCCCTGCCCCTGGAGTCGGCAGCGCCCACCTCCACCGCCGGGGCGCAGTCGCTGCCCGCAGCGCCCTCGTCCGGTGGTCCTCCCGCACCTTGCGGTGTGGAGGCATTGACCACGGTGCCACGCGACGCCGACGCCGGCGGAAGAACGCGGAAACCTCCGATCGGCCCCCTTGCACATTTCTTTGGACTTTCTTGCACCAATTCGGGCATTTACGACGTAATGCCCGAATTCGACTGGTACACCTTGCACCAGCACCGACGAGCCCGACCGTCGGCAGACCCCTGAGCAGGAGAATCGCATGAGCGCACCGACGCTGGTTGACGACGACACCGCGGTGACGGTGATGACCGGCAGTGAGCGCGAAGCGATCATCGAGCGCCTGACTCAGGCCTGCGCCACGAGCGTCGTCGCCCCCCTGCGCAGCCGTCACGGCGCCACCCACACGGGGCGCTCCTCGGGCATGTGGCGCTGCCAGTGAGCCGGTGCGGCTGACGTCTGCGCCGGCCGTCCGGACAGGTCGGTCCGGTGTGACACGCCCGGTAGGAGGGCCGTCCGACCGGGTACGCCAACGGTATGTCTCCGACCCCCAGCGGCGACAGCCGCCAGCGCCCGAGCGCCACCGAGCCTGACACCGGGCCTGACACCGAGCCCGACACCGGGCCCCGCACCGAGTCCGAGCTCGACTCCCGATCGGACTCCGGACCTCGCTCCGAACCCGACGCGCCGACCGACCTGTCGAAGCCTTCGCTGCTCGCGGTCGTCAAGCGCGCCCGCCGCGAGTTCAAGCGTGACAACCTCACGGATCTTGCCGCGTCGCTCACCTACTACGGACTGCTGTCCATCGCGCCGGCGCTCGTCGTGCTCGTGGCCGCTCTCGGCCTCCTCGGCAAGGACGCCACCGCGCAGGTGATCGACCAGGTTCAGGCCGTGGCCCCGGGGTCCAGCGCCGAGTTCGTGCGCACCCTCATCGCACAGGCCCAGGCCAACCGCACGAGCGCGGGGCTCGGTGCCGTGGTCGGCCTGCTGGTCGCGCTCTGGTCCGCTTCGGGCTACGTGTCCGCCTTCATGCGCGCCTCGAACGTCGTCTACGACATCCCCGAGGGCCGCCCGATCTGGAAGACCATCCCGATCCGCATCGGCGTGACGGTCTTCGCCGTCGTCGTCATGGTGATCAGTGCCGTCATCGTGGTGGTGAGCGGCCCTGTGGCCAGGCAGATCGGCCAGTTGGTCGGCGCCGGCGACACCGGCCTGATGCTGTGGAACATCCTCAAGTGGCCGGTGCTGCTGCTGCTCGTGTCGGTGCTCTTCGCAGTGCTCTTCTGGGCCAGCCCGAACGCACGCCAGGGAGGCGTCAAGTGGGTCAGTCCCGGTGGCATCATCGCCGTGGTGATCTGGCTCGTCGTCTCGGGCCTCTTCGCGGTGTACGTCGCCTACTTCTCCTCGTACAACAAGACGTACGGCTCCCTGGCGGGTGTCGTCGTCTTCCTCGTCTGGCTGTGGCTCACGAACGTCGCCATCCTGCTCGGCGCAGAGGTGAACGCCGAGCTCGACCGGGGCCGCGCCATCGCGGCCGGGGTGCCCGAGGACCTCGAGCCCTTCGCCGAGCCGCGCGATACCCGCGCGATGACCGACGTCGACAAGCAGGCGGTGGCCCAGGCCGCAGAGCGTCGGCCGCACTGACCTCCCGGCCGCCCTTCCCGCGGCGCCCCGGCCGGCTGTCGTGGGTGACTCCCGCAGTGCGGGTCTCGTTCTCCGGAGCGACCCGCCCCCGGGCGCCTGACGCCGCCGCGGCGTTGCGATCGCCGGGGCGCGTGGTTAGGTGGTCACATGCGCGTGACTCATCTCGGACATGCCTGCCTCCTCGTCGAGATCGCCGGTCGACGCCTCCTCATCGACCCGGGCACCTTCTCGACCGGCTTCGAGCAGCTCACCGAGCTCGACGCGATCCTGGTGACGCACAACCACGCCGACCACTTCGACCCCGACCGGGCGGCCGGCCTCGTCCGGGCCAACCCGTCGGCCACCGTCCACACCGACCCGCTGACGGCCGAGAAGCTTCGCGAGGAGGGTCTCGCGGCGGTCCCCTCGAGGCAGGGCGAGGACTTCGCTGTCGGCGAGGTCCGGGTGACCCCGGTGGGTGAGCTCCACGCCTTCAACCACCCCGACATGCCGCGCATCCCCAACGTCGGTCTCGTGCTGCGCGCCGACGGCGAGCCGTCCTTGTTCCACCCCGGTGACGCGTACGACGGTGAGCCGGGCGACGTCGACGTGCTCGCGCACCCCCTCAACGCCCCGTGGGCGGCCAGCCGCGACTCGATCGCCTTCGTCGGCCGCATCGCGCCCAAGGTGTTCATCCCGATCCACGACGCGCTGCTCAGCGACGTCGGTCACCGGATGTACTCCGGCCACATCGAGCAGTTCAGCGGTGTCGACGGCCTCACCTACACCCCCCTCCGCGATGCCGAGTCGGCGACGTTCTGACCGCGCGCTCGGCGGGCGCACCATGAGCGACACCACGGATCTGCCTGCGCCGCAAGGTGATCCGAATGAGGGACCCGCCATCGCCATGCGTGGCCTCGGCAAGCGTTTCGGTGACGTCGTCGCGGTGAAGGGCATCGACCTCGACGTGCCCCGCGGCTCGTTCTTCGGCCTCGTCGGACCCAACGGGGCGGGCAAGACGACGACGCTGTCGATGGTCACGGGTCTGCTGCGGCCCGACGCTGGGCAGGCCTTCGTGCTGGGCCGCGACGTGTGGGCCGACCCCGTGGCCGCCAAGCGGCTGCTCGGCGTGCTGCCCGACGGCCTCAGGCTCTTCGACCGCCTCACCGGCCTCCAGCTCATCACGTATGCCGGCCTGCTGCGCGGCATGTCGCGCGAGCTCGCGTCGGAGCGGGCCGCCGAGCTCGTCACCGCCCTCGGGCTGGCGGACGCGCAGGGCAAGCTCGTCGTCGACTACTCGGCCGGGATGACCAAGAAGGTCACGCTCGCCTCCGCGCTGGTCCACGGCCCGCGGGTGCTGGTCCTCGACGAGCCGTTCGAGGCCGTCGACCCGATCTCGGCAGCGACGATCCGCCGCATCCTGTCGGGCTACGTCGAGTCGGGCGGCACCGTCGTGCTCTCGAGCCACGTCATGGACCTGGTCGAGCGCACGTGCACTCACGTCGCGGTCATCTCCGACGGAGAGGTGCTGGCAGCGGGCGGCCTCGACGACGTCCGTGGCGGCCAGTCGCTCGAGGAGCGGTTCGTCGACCTCGTCGGCGGCTCCACCGAGGTGGTGGGACTGTCGTGGTTGCGCACCTCGTCCGACTGAAGCTGGCGTTGCTGCGCAACATCTTCCGTCGCAGCCGCACCCAGGCGATCGGCGCCGTCGTGGGCATCGTCTACTTCTCGTTCCTCGTCGCGGGGCTCGCGGTCATCCTGGGTTCGTTCCGCAGTTCGCTGGAGGCGGCGCAGGTGGTGATCCCGCTGGCCGGGGCCGCCGGGACGGTCCTCTGGACGGTCGTCCCGCTGTTCTCCTTCGGCTCCGACCCGACGCTCGACCCGGGTCGCTTCGCCACGTACGCCGTTCCCCACCGCGACCTCGCCCTGGGCCTGGTCGTCGCGGCCCTGGTGAGCCTGCCCTCGATCGCCTCGCTCGTGCTGGTGACAGGCGTCGTCTTCGCCTGGTCGCACACGCTCGCGTCGACGCTCGTGGCCGTCGCCTCGAGCGCGGTCGGGCTGCTCACCGCCATCACGACGAGCCGCTGGGTCTGCGCGCTGCTCACCAGCGCGCTGTCGAGCCGCAGGGGCCGCGACGTCGTGGCCGTGCTCGGACTCGTCCTCTTCGGACTCGTCGCGCCGACGGCCGCCATCGTGGCCAACCTGGGTGGCGGCCTCGGACCGGCTGCTCGGACGGCAGCGCAGGTCGTCGCCTGGTCACCGCTCGGGTGGGCCTGGGCGGCCCCGGGCGACGTGGCCGCGGGGCGGCCCCTCGTGGGCGCCTTGCGGTTCGCGCTCGCCGCAGGGCTGCTCCTCGGCGTGGTCGCCCTCTGGTCGCGCGTCCTGCGGGCGCAGGTGGAGAATCCGCGAGCCGTCTCTCGTGCCGACTCCGGTGCGTCCGCCGGCGACGACCTCGGGCTCCTGGCCCGGCTCCCCGGCACGGCGTCCGGCGCGGTCGCCGCCCGGGTCCTCACCTACTGGCGGAGAGACCCGCGCTACCAGATCAGCATGGCGATGACACCGGTGCTGCCGCTGGCGCTCCTCGTCCTGTTCTTCACGACGGACCTGACGTGGACGCCGCTGCTCATGGGCCCGCTCCTCGCCTTCCTCATCGGGTGGAGCGGGCACAACTCGGTGTCCTACGACTCGGAGGCCCTGTGGCTGCACGTCGCGTCGGGCACGACCGGCGCCGACGACAGGCAGGGCAGAGGCGTCCCCGACCTGCTGCTCGCGCTGGTGCTCGTGCCCGTCTACACGGTGCTCGGGGTCGGGGTGAGCGGCGACTGGGGCCTGATGCCCGCCGCCTTCGGCGTCTCCGCGGCGCTGCTGGGTGCCGGGCTCGGCGTCTCCAGCGTGATGAGCGTCGTGCTGCCGTATCCGGTGCCCGAGCCCGGCGCGAGCCCCTTCGGCGCCCCACCCGGGGCCGCAGGCATCGCGGTCCTCGCCCAGTCCGTCGCCAGCGTCGCAACGCTGGCCCTGGCGTCCCCGGTCCTGCTCCTCGCACGAGCCGCCTGGGGCGGCTCGACCGCGGCGGCGTGGGGGGTCGCCCTGCTCGGGGCCGTCGTCGGGGGAGGGGCCGCGGTGCTGGGCGGAACCTTGGGAGCCCGCATCTACGACCGCCGCGCGCCGGAGCTGCTGTCCTCGCTGCGTCGCGCCTGAGGGCCGGTAGCAAGGACGGTCCACTTGGGGGCATCTTGTTCCGTGATGTCTGAATTGTTCACTGCCGCAAAGGATCCAGACCTGCTCAGGCGAAGCAATTTTCTTGTTTTCCATCGTCCGTGACGGGACTTGGAGCACACTGCTGAGCAGACAACATCAAGGGAGGAAACGGGGACAGAGGGGCCTCGGGCTCCCTGGGGGAACGAGTCGCGGGGGCGACACCCGGACCGCAAGCAGCCGTGGGGGACACGAAGGCGCGCGGACGACGGGTCATGTCATGCCGTTCCTCCAGGAACAGCCCGTGGAGTCACGCGCAGGTGGTCCGGCGGTGCCCGGCACCGCCACGCCACCGCACGTGACTCAGCGCACCCGAAGCCCCCGTCGTGGGTCCTCGGTGGCGCTCCGCGCGGCACCCCGGACCCCGGGGGAGCAGCCGACCCGGCTCGGCCACCCCCGAGGCTGACCGGACGGCGCCGTCCGGGCGACATGGGCGGGGAGGGCCGATGAGCGCAGTGGCGAGCGACGTGGTCGGTGCGCACGAACCGATCGCGGGACATCGCGGGCTCGTCCCGATGCTGTGGGCCGCCGAGCTCGGATCCGCTTGCGGCGCAGAGCCGCAGACCTACACCTGCATGCAGGGGGCGCGGCTCGTGGCCCAGCTCGTGGCCCAGCTCGCGGCCCAGCTCGCGGCCCAGCTCGCGGCGTCGGCCATCTGCCTCCACGCCACCGTCGCCGCTGAGCCGGCAACCCCACCCGTCGGCCTACCCGGGCCCACCGGGCGTACGGCACCTCACTCGAGGGCGTCGAGGTCGCCTTTCCTCAACAGCTCGCAACTCCACACAGCAGTTCTCACGAGATAGGGATGCCATGAACTGGATCACTGGCAGGTCATCCGGAGTGCCGAAGACAGGGTCCCTCTGGCGCGTGCGCCGACATGTCGGCGCGGCATGGCACCCCACGGTGGCGACGCGCTTGCGTCGCGTCGCCGCAGGAGCGGCGATCGCCATCCCGATGGCGATGCTCGCCCCGTCGGCCTCGCTGGTGGCGAACGCCGCGGTGGCGCCGGTCGGACAGGGTTTCACGGTGACCCCCTCGGACCTGGCCTTCATCCTCAAGCAGATCAAGATCGCCGAGCGGCACGCTGCCACCCTCACGGCCGACAACCCGTGTGGCACCCTCGTGGGGCCCGGCCCTGACCAGATCCCCGACCGGCTCTCCGCGTACGGACTGCGCACGGTCGACGGGTCCTGCAACAACCTCTTCCCGGGACGGGAGAAGTTCGCCGCCGCCGACCAACCGTTCCCGCGGCTGACGACCGCGAAGTTCCGTCCCGCCGAGCCGATCGACGCGTCCTTCCCCGTCGGTCCTCCCGGGCCGACGAGCTACGCGCAGAAGCTCGCGAACAACGTCGTCATCGACACGCAGCCCCGCCTCATCAGCAACCTCATCGTCGACCAGACCTCCACCAACCCGGCAGCCGTCCGCGCCGCCGGGTTCCCCGTGCGCACCCAGGGCAACCCGGGGATCTTCCCGTGCACGACCGACCCCGACCCCACGGCGAACCCTCCGGTCGCGGGCGTGCCGGCCGGCTGCGTGCCCTCACACCACACGCTGTTCATCCCGAACGTCACCACTGACGTCGGCCTGTCGCCGCCGTACAACGCGCTCTTCACGTTCTTCGGCCAGTTCTTCGACCACGGCGTCGACCAGACCGTCAAGAGCGGGGGCACCGTCTTCGTGCCGCTGCGGGCCGACGACCCGCTGCGCACGCTCGGCCCGGACGGCAAGCCGGGCACCGGCGACGAGGTGCCCGCGAGCCAGGCGTTCATGGTGCTGACGCGTGGTCAGAACCAGCCGGGTCCCGATGGGAAGCTCGGCACGGCGGACGACGTCCAGGACGCCAACAACACCGACTCGCCCTGGGTCGACCAGAGCCAGACGTACACCTCGCACCCCTCGCACCAGGTCTTCCTGCGCGAGTACGTGCTGAACGCCGACGGGCGCCCGGTCTCGACCGGCAAGCTCCTCGGCGGCCTGCCGGCCGGTGGGCAGTACGCCGGCTCGCCCGACGGGCGCGACGGCATCGGCACCTGGAAGTCGGTCAAGCAGCAGGCAGCCTCGATGCTCGGCCTGCAGCTCGTGGACGCCGACGTGACGAACGTCCCGATGATCGCGACGGACCCCTATGGCAAGTTCATCCCGGGCCCCGCGCGGGGACTTCCGCAGTACGTCACGGCCACCGGTCTGGTGGAAGGCAACCTCGCAGCACCGGTGCCCGTCCCGGCGAACGTCCTGCACTTCGACACGCCGTTCCTCACGGACATCGCGCACAACGCCGACCCGAGCCCGGTCGACACCGACCACAACCCGGCAACGCCGCCCGTTGCTCCTCAGCCCGACGCCGACGCGGTCCCGTCTGCCGACTTCGCCCACCAGCCGGCCGGCACCTACGACGACGAGATGCTCGACATGCACTTCGCCTGTGGTGACGGCCGCTGCAACGAGAACATCGCCCTGAGCGCGATCCACCAGATCTTCCACTCCGAGCACGACCGCCTCGTCGACGACATCAAGACCACCCTGACGAACGACACGACGGCGTCGGGCGTCGCTGCACTCGCCGAGTGGAAGAGTGCTGCCGGTGCTGCCGGCTGGAACGGCGAGCGCCTGTTCCAAGCTGCCCGGTTCGTGACCGAGATGGAGTACCAGCACCTCGTCTTCGAGGAGTTCGGGCGCAAGATGCAGCCGTTGATCCGGCCGTTCCACGTCTACAACCCGGACATCAACGCTGCGATCCCGGCCGAGTTCGCCCACGCCGTCTACCGGTTCGGGCACTCCATGCTCGACGACGACGTCGCTCGCAAGAACGTCGTCACCGGGGCGGACAACAGCATCCCGCTGCTGACGGCCTTCCTGAACCCGCCCGAGTACTACAACGGCGGGGGCGAGGGCATCACCGGCACGTTGACACCGCAGCAGGCGGCGGGCCAGATCGTCATGGGCTCGGCCGACCAGGTCGGCAACGAGCTCGACGAGTTCGTCACCGAGACGCTGCGCAACAACCTGCTCGGGCTCCCGCTCGACCTCGCGGCGATCAACATGACACGAGCTCGTTCCGAGGGCATCCCGCCGCTCAACGACGTGCGGCGTCAGATCTTCGCCCAGACGAACGACGGCCAGCTCGCGCCCTACACCAGCTGGTCGGACTACGGGCAGCACCTCAAGCACCCGGAGTCCCTCGTCAACTTCGTCGCCGCGTACGGCACGCACCCGACGATCCGCGACTCGGGGCCCGACGGCATCCCGGGCAACAGCGACGACGTGACCACGGTCGCCGCCAAGCGGGCCGCGGCCCAGCTCATCGTCGACCCGCCGGCAGGCGCAGTACCTCCCGCAGACGCCGCCGACTTCATGTTCAGCACCGGCACGTGGGCGACGCCTGCGAGCGGCGTGACGACGACCGGCCTGGACAACGTCGACCTGTGGGTCGGCGGACTCGCCGAGGTGACGAACAACTTCGGCGGCCTGCTGGGGAGCACGCACAACTACGTGTTCCAGACCACCATGGAGAACCTGCAGGACTTCGACCGGCTGTACTACCTCAACCGCACGCCGGGCATGAACCTGCGCACCCAGCTGGAGGGCAACAGCTTCTCCGAGATGATCCAGCGCAACACCGACGGCACGAACTCGCTCAAGGCCGACGCCTTCGCCACGGCCGACTGCAAGTTCCAGATGTCCTTCCTCAACGACCCGTCGAGCTCCCCGAACACGCTCGTGCGGCCCGCCACGACGACCTATCCGGCCAGCATCACCGGCGCGGGCTCGGTCAAGGACGACCCCGGCACGACCAACTGTGACGAGAACCTGCTGCTGCTCAAGCAGCCGAACGGCACCATCCAGTACCGCCAGTTCAACAGCGTCAACCCGTCCGGCATCAACGGCCAGAGCGTCTACAACGGCACCGGGGGCGTCGACCGGATCTTCGGCGGCAACGACAACGACACCTTCTGGGGCGGTCCGGGCAACGACATCATCGAGGGTGGTGGTGGAGACGACGTGGCGCTCGGCGGCGAGGGCAACGACATCATCACCGACCTCAGCGGTGCCGACGTCGAGAAGGGTGGCCCCGGCAACGACGCCCTCGACGGAGGAATCGGCGACGACATCTTCATGGGTGGCGACGGCCAGGACTTCATCAACGGCGGCGCCAACGACAACGAGACGTTCGCCGGCCCCGGCAACGACTTCATCATCGCCGGCCAGGGCGCCGACGCCGTCTTCGGTGACGGTGGCGACGACTGGATCGAGGGTGGCTCGGGGCAGGACCTGCTCCAGGGCGACCACGGCGCACCCTTCTTCGACGACCCGGGCCAGACGCAGCCGGGCAACGACATCTTCATCGGGCAGCCCGGTGAGAACGACTACGACGCCGAGGGCGGAGACGACCTCATGGCGCAGAACGCGGCCATCGACCGCAACGCCGGAGCCGCAGGCTTCGACTGGGCCTTCCACCAGTACGACACGGTGGGCGGCAACGATGACATGGAGATCAACAACAACCTCGTCGGCCTGCCGATCCAGGTGGTCGTCAACCGTGACCGCTGGCAGGAGACCGAGGCGGACTCCGGCTCCGCCTTCGACGACGTCATCAAGGGCACCAGCAAGGCGCCGATCACCATCGGCGGTGCAGGCTTCGCAGGCTGTGACGTCCTGGACAACGCGGGTGTGGACCGGATCGCCGGTTTGCGTGCGCTCATGCCGCCCCTGACGAGCGATCCGGCACCGGTCATCGCATCCTCGGCCGCCGGCTTCTGCCCGGTGACCGGCCCGGTCTGGGGCGACGGCGACATCCTCATCGGTGGCGCCGGCAACGACACCATCGAGGGACGCGGGGCCGACGACATCATCGACGGCGACAAGGCCCTGTCGGTGCGGATCAGCGTCCGCAACGCCGCCGGTGCCGAGATCGGTTCCACCGACCTGATGGAGCGCACGGCCAAGACCGGGGACTTCGGTCCGGGCACGGCCGGCATGACCCTGCAGCAGGCGGTCTTCGCCGGTCTCGTCGACCCGGGCAACCTCGTGGCGGTCCGTGAGATCACCGCAGACTCGGCGCCGCCGGACTGCTCGACCACAGCGCCGGCTCCGACGGCCACGTCTGTCAACTGCGACACCGCCGTCTTCAGCGGGCCGCTGTCCAACTACAGCATCACGTCGGTCGCAGCTTCGGGCTCGACGCTCGCGAGCGTCCGCGTCGCCCAGACCGGTCCGAACGTCGTCGGGCAGAAGGTCGATGACGGCGTCGACACCCTGCGCAACATCGAGCTGCTGAAGTTCTCCGACCAGACGGTCCCGCTGCGGGTGCCGAACGCTCCGACGAACCTCGTGGCGACGGCGTCGTCGGGTGCCACCACCACGGGAACCGCCACGGTGACGTGGACGGCCCCGGACGCCACGGCCTCCCCGGTCACCAGCTTCACGGTGGTCGTGCGGGCCGGCACCGCGGTGGTGCAGACCATCACCGGCATCCCGGCCACGGCCACCAGCCAGACGGTCACGGGACTGGACAACGGCACCACCGTCACCCTGTCGGTGAGCGCCAACACCGCCCTGGGCGGCGGCCCCGAAGGCACCTCCAACGCGGTCACGCCGCGGGGTCTGTCCGGAGCCCCGACCGGAGTCACCGCCACCGCCGGCAACGGCCAGGCGACGGTCAGCTGGGCCGCGCCGGCGAGCAACGGTGGCTCGGCCATCACGGGCTACACGCTCGTCGTGCGCAGCGGCGGCACGGTCGTGCGCACGGTCGCGGGGATCCTCCCGGCCGCCAGGACCAGCACGCAGACCGGCTTGACGAACGGCACGGCATACTCGTTCACCGTCAGCGCGGTGAACGCGTTCGGCCCCAGCACCGCCGTGGCGTCGAACACGGTCACACCGGTCGGCGGCGTCCCAGGCGCACCCGGGAACGTGACCGCGACGGCCACCTCCGGTGCGACGACGACGGGCGCGGCGACCATCAGCTGGGCGGCTCCGACGCCCAACGGCAGCGCCCCGGTCACGAGCTACACCGTCGTGGTCAGGGCAGGCACCACCGTGGTGCGCACGGTCTCCGGGATCGCCCCGACGGCCACGAGCAGCACGCAGACCGGCCTGTCGATCGGCACCAGCTACACGCTGTCGGTCAACGCGGTCAACGGGACCGGTGCAGGTCCGGCGGTCGCGGCCGCGCCGGTCACCCCGCAGGGGCTGCCCGGCACGCCGACCGGCGTGACGGCCACTCCGGGACCGAACGTGGTCACGGTGCGGTGGGCCGCTCCCGCCAACGGCGGGTCAGCAATCCTGCGATACCAGATCGTGATCACGCGCGGCACGATCAACGTCGGCACCGTCACGACCACCGGCGCTCCCACGTCGTTCGCGGTCACGGGCATCTCCAACGGGTTGGCCTACACGTTCCGCGTCCGGGCGGTCAACGCGCTCGGCACCGGAGCACTGTCGGCAGCCGTCACGGCGACGCCGAGGACGGTGCCGGGAGCACCGGTCATCCGGACCGCCGCCTCCGGCGTCGCGGGTGGCACCGTCACGGCCACGGCGAACTGGTCGGCCCCGGCCTCCACGGGCGGTTCACCGATCACCGGTTACCGGGTGTCGGCCTTCCGCATGGCAGCCAATGGCACCACCGTGGTCGGCGCGCCGACCGTGGTGGTGGTGGGGCCGACGCTCCGCACCCGGGTGATGACCCTGCCGGCCGGCAGCTACCGGTTCAGCGTGCAGGCGACGAACGCCGCCGGCACCGGCGCGTCGTCGGCGAGGTCGAACCTCGTGACGGCCCGGTGAACCGGGTGGCGGCCCCGCTGCGGTAGGGCTCGCACCCCGGCAGAGCAGACGGAGGTGCCCCGGGTCCCAGACCGACCCGGGGCACCTCCGGCGTGCGCCGCGGGCGAGGTGCACCGCGCCGTATGCCGGCCGCACCGGTCACGCGGGGCGGCTCGACCTGACGGTCGAGGTGTCGATGAGCAGCGCGTCCCCGTCGCGCACGAGGGTGAAGGACGTGACCTCCTCGACGCGGCGGCCGTCGGTGAACTCGTAGCGCACGGTCGCGGTCACCGAGTCGGGGGCGCTGCCCCGGACCTGGTGGGTGCTCACCTTGTCGACGGACTTCCAGAAGGCGTCGTAGGTCTCGCGGTCCGTGGCCGTGGTCTGCTGGTACCGCGGGGAGAGCCGCTTCCAGCCGGCGTCGCGGTCGTCGGGCAGCAGCGCGTAGTAGTCGCGCACCGCCCGCTCGAGCTCCTGCGGCGTGGCCGGTGCGGCGGCCGGTGCGGTGGTGGCCGGCGGCGGGGTCGGTGTCGTGGGTGCCGTGGCGGTCCGTGTCGGCGGCGAGCTGCTGCGTGACGTCGACGGTGTCGGCTTCGGCTTCGAGGAGGAGGTGGCACCGGACGACGGAGGCGCGGCCGTGCCACCGGACGTGTCGGTGTTGCGGGAGAGGAGGAACGCGACGGCGCCTGCCAGCAGCAACAGTGCCACCACAGCGGCGAGAACCCTTGTGCGCGAGCGGCGCCCGTCACCCGAACGGGTGGTCCCGGTGGGTCCTGGGCGGGGGGACGGCCCGCGCGACGGCGCCGTGCCTGCCGCGCCGGCCGAGCCTGCC
>JABFXB010000259.1 GCA_013361975.1 Dermatophilaceae bacterium | reverse complement strand
GGCGGTCAGCGGTCAGCGGGGCACGAACCGCAGCGAGTCGAGGGTGGCCTGCTGCGCGGCCAGGACCTTCCGGCTGGTCTCGGGGAACCATGACCGCTCGACGACCACCCGTTCGCCGTGGACGACGAGAACCCACAGCTCGACGAGCTGGTGCTGGGCCGCCATGGCCCGGTAGGTCATCAGGCCGCCGTTGTCGCACAGCCCCGCGTCCGGATCCTCGAGCTTCGCCGTCAGGTGCACGCCGGACCCGCCGAACCGCGTCGACGGCGCGATCGGCTCGATCACCGTGAAGGGATACCGCGACAGCACCTCGTGGGCGAGATCGCGCGGGCTCGGGCCGGGCTCCGTCGGCAGGCGGGTCTGCGCCTGGCAGGGGCCGTACGGCAGCCCGTCGGGTTCCATCACGCGGATGCCGGCGGCCTCCCTCACGAAGGTCGGCGCCTGTACCACCATGCCCTGCTCGAAGAGCCACCACTTCTCGCCGGTGGGCGTCAGCTCCACCGCCAGCCCGGAGCGGGGAGCAACGGGGGAGAGGTTGCCCGGCATCCGGAAGCGATAGGTGGCACCCGCCCGCAGGGCGCTCGCAGTGCGGAAGGCGTACGCGTCGCGAGTGAGCAGGTGCGGCGCCTCGGGCACCACGTCGCTCGGGGGAGCGGTGCGTGGCACTGCCGACACTCCCGCACCGGCGGTCGAGGTGACCGAGCCACCCGGTCGGGCGCCCGGGTCGTCCGTGCCGCGCGGCGAGCCCGTACAGCCGGTGAGGCCCACGACGAGGCCGACGACCAGCCCGACGATCGCTCTGCCGGCCACCGTGCCTCCTGCCCAGCTCGTCCGGCCCCGCAGGCGTCGGAACCGCCTGCTCCCAGTGTGCCCCCGGATGGCCTATGACACAGGCTGGAACCCCGGTTCGTCCGGCCGCGGCCCGCCCTCGGGACCGCCCACTAGGGTCAGCCTCATGAGCGACGACCTGACGATCCTGCACAACAACCGCTGTTCGACGTCGAGGGCGGCGATGGAGCGCATCGACGAGGCGCACGTGCAGGCCGCGGTCGTCGACTACCTGCGCGAACCGCTCGACGCGGCCGCACTCGGGGAGCTGCTCGACAAGCTGGAGGACGCGCCCAGCGACCTCGTGCGGCGAGACCCCTACTTCACCGAGCTCGGCCTGACCGATGCGGACGTGGCCACCCGCGAGCAGGTCATCGCGGTGCTGGCCGAGCACCCCCGCCTCATGCAGCGACCGGTCCTGGTCAAGGGCGACCGCGCCATCATCGGGCGCCCCAAGGACCGGGTCGCCGCCTTCCTCGCGGAATGACGCCGACCCCTCCGGGGCGCCTCAGCATGAGGGGCCTTCAGTACGCGTGCGGCGCAATGGAACTCGTCAGTCGAGTCCGAGGCCGCGCCGCCCGGTGGCGTTGAGCTGATCGGTCGTGAACCGGTCGGGCCAGCTCCGCTCGTAGTGCTCCTCGGGGAAGTCGCTCGGGCTGGAACCGCTGGCGAAGGACTCGCGCACCTCGGCGGCATACCGCTCGTTGCGCTCGCACCACGGGGCCGCGGGGATGTACATGACGTTGCCCCAGCCCTGCTGGTCCTGGACGGGCGCGACGCTGTGGATCATGTCGCAGTGCCACCACACCGAGTCGCCGGCGCGGACGTCCGGGATGCCGCTCAGCGCCTCGAGCAGGAGCGGGTGCCACTTCTCGCTCGCCGGGAAGACCTGGTTGGTCGTGACGCCGCACATCTCGTCGTCGGGCACGTCGGTGAGCAGGGGGCGCAGCATGAGGTACGCCATCGCCTCGGGGATCGGGACCGTGTGCAGCACGCCCTGGTCGTGCGCCATGTCGGACAGGGCCGTCCAGCCCTGGAAGGTGCGGAACGCGGAGCACATCGTCGTGCCGGGGTACTGCGGACCCGCCGTGCGGTGGGCGGCATCCCAGGGGTCGTACGCCTCGACGGTGCCGTCGAAGAGGTGGCGGAAGGCCCGCTGGTAGCCCTCGGTCATCCAGAGGTCGAGGGTGCCCGGGTCGCAGTGGGCGCCGAGGCCGTTCGAGTCGGCGCCCGGCGGCCGGCGGCGGATGCGGTCGGGGTAGAGCGAGTCGCGGTCGGGGTCGAACCACGTGGTGCCTTCGGACTCGTGCGTCCACTGGCTGTTCAGGAAGGACTGGACGGTGGCCATCCGCTCGCTCTGGCGGGCCTCCATCTGGGCGGCCGACCAGTAGATGGGGTAGATCTCGGGCCTGGAGCCGACGCTGCCGAAGAAGTCGTCGCCGGGGCCGCGGTAGCTGTCGAAGAAGCCGTTGCCCTCGACGTAGTCGACGATGTCGGCGTCCCAGCCGAGCGCCTGCTCGCGGGGAAAGTGGCCGCGTACGACGAGGCAGCCGCGTCGCTTCAGCTTCGCGAGCTGCTCCGGCGTCACGGTGCCGTCGGCGATGTCGGCGTAGTCGATGACCGGCCATACCTCCTCGCCGCGCTGCTTCGCCGCCCGGATCTCGGCCACGCGCTCGCCGATCTGCTGCTCGACGACCGCGAAGACCTCCTCGACGGTGCGGCCGGACGCCTCGATGCGGGCGCGGATGGCCTGCTTGACCTCACGGACCGCCCTTCCGAGGTCGGGCGGCGCCGTCTCCCAGTGGGGGAGGGCTGCGACGGACGGGCTGGCGGGTGCTGCAGTCATGGCGCTTCCTTTGGTGAGGACTCCTTACGAAATCGACGGTAGCGCGCCGGCGATATTTGGGCAAGAGTCCTAACTAGAATGAGCTCATGTCGTCGTCCGCGAAGCCCAGCCTCGAACTGCTCCGGTCGCTCACCGACGAGCACGTGCTGCGGGCCCTGATGGGCCGTCGGAGACTGACCCGAGCCGAGGTAGCGGCACTGACCGGCATCTCCAAGCCGACGATCTCCGAGGCGTTCCGCAGGCTCGAGGAGGCCGGAGCCGTGGTCGACACGGGTGAGCGCAGCCACGGTCGCGGCCGGGCCGGGTCGTACTACTCGCTGTCACCCTCGTGCGGCGTGGCCCTCGTCGTCAGCATCTCCCCCCGGGGCGTGGTGGCGGAGGCGGTCGACGCCTTCGGCGACGTGACCGCATCGGCGCAGGTCGCGCTCGACCGAGGGGCCGACGCCGGCCGCGCCGCCCGAGCGATGGCGGAGGCGGTCGCGGCGGTCGCTCCGGACCGCGCGCCCGCGAGGGTGCGCACCGCCGTCGTGAGTGCGGCCGACCCCGTCGACCGCGCCTCGGGCCGGCTCGTCCACCTCCCCGACTCGCCCTTCCTCGTGGGCGACCTCGACCCGTCCTCGCTGCTCCGCGAGCACGTCGACGGACCGGTTCTCGTCGACAACGACGTCAACTGGGCCGCGCGGGCCGAGCAGGCCGAGCAGCCCGACCAGCCGGTGGGAGCGGACGAAGCAGCCGGCGCCGCCACGTCACGCGACTTCGTCTACCTCTACCTCGACGAAGGGCTCGGTTGCGCGGTGGTCGCAGACGGCGAGGTGCGGCGCGGCCACGCCGGGCTCGCCGGCGAGATCGCCCATCTCGTCACGACAGGTCCCGGCGGCCGGGCCATGCCGCTGACCGAGGTCTTCGCCCGGCTGGGGCTGCGTCGGGAGGGGTCCACGGCGATCGACGTCGAGGCCGTGCGAACGGCGGACGA
>JABFXB010000352.1 GCA_013361975.1 Dermatophilaceae bacterium | reverse complement strand
GGGTCCTTCCACGGGCCTTTTTCGAATCTTCAGATCCGCGTTGCGCATGGCTCCGCTCGCGGGTCCGATGGTCGGGCCGGATGCCGTACGGCATGGTGAGTGGCCTGACCGAGGTCGCGAAAGGTGGGCATGGGCAGCGCAAAGGCTTAGCCTACCGTCGAAGGGCAGGAGTGTCCAGCCGGGTCAAGAGGCGGAGGTCGTCAGCCGAGGCACGGCCCGGTCTCGAACGACCGGACGCCCTCGGCGTGACCTGCCACGCCTCCCGGACCGGGAGCTCGCGATGCGAACGCGACGAATATGGCCCGACGCGGCCCAGACGTCAAGACCCTCCCACTCCGCAGGCGCGTCGCAGACCCTCCGGCGCACGGGGTCGCACCTAGCATGGGAGTGGCCAGAGCTCCGCAGACGTCAGGTCCGAGAGGAAGCCGTGTCCGACCAGAACCCGCCCGAGCAGCCCTCGTTCAACCGCCCCGCCGGCAGCGACCCCACCACGCCGCTGCCCACGGGCCCGTCCACGTCCACGGGCTCGTCCACAGGGCCGCCCGTCGGCGCCGGCAGCACTCCCCCGCCGCCGCCTCCGCCACCGCCTCCGCCGCCGCCTCCGCCGCCGGCACCGTCGGGACCCTCGGGCAGCTCGGGCGTGCCCAGCCCGACGCGCGAGGGCGCGGGCTTCTTCACCGCCCTGTTCGACTTCAGTTTCACCAACTTCGTGACGCCGATCCTCGTGCGGTTCGTCTACCTGCTCGCGACCGTGGCGCTCGTGGCCACCTGGCTGGTGCTGCTCTTCTCGGCCTTCGTGCGCGGATTCGGCAGCGGGTTGACGGTGCTCGTCCTCGGACCGATCTTCCTGGTCATCTACCTCGCCGTGATCCGCATGACCCTCGAGTTCTACCTCTCGGTCGTGCGCATGAGCGAGGACATCAACAAGCGCCTCCCCCAGGCCTGACGGGAGCGCGTCTCCTCAGAGGCTGGGCTGCTGCTGGGTGATGCAGTGGATGCCGCCCCCGCGGTCGAAGAGCGGCCGGGCGTCGACCCCGACGACGCGCCGTCCCGGGTAGGCCTCGGCCAGCACAGCCAGCGAGGCCTCGTCCTGCGGGTCGCCGAACGTGCAGGCGATGACCCCCTCGTTGACGACGAGGTGGTTGAGGTAGCTCCAGTCCACGGGCCCCTCGTCGTCGGCGAGCGTGCGCGGCGCGGGCACGCCGACCACCTCGAACCGCTCGCCGCGGGCGTCGCGGGCGTCCTCGAGGAGGGCGCGCAGCTCGCGTGAGACCGCGTGGTCGGGGTGGCTCGGGTCCTGCTGCTCGTGGAGCAGGACCACCCCCGGGCTCGGGATCGTCGCGACGATGTCGACGTGGCCACGAGTGCCGAACTCGTCGTAGTCGCGGGTCAGGCCGCGCGGCAACCAGATGCACGTCGTGGCGCCGATGGTTCGGGCGAGCTCGGCCTCGACGTCGGCGCGGGTGAGCCTCGGATTGCGGCCGGGGTCGAGCTGGACGGTCTCGGTCAGCAGCACGGTGCCGAGGCCGTCGACGTGGATGCCGCCGCCCTCGTTGACCAGCGGCGAGCCGACCACCTCGGCGCCGCTCAGGCCACCGACGAAGGCGCCGATGCGGGCGTCGTGCTCCCAGGTCGCCCAGGGCTGTGCGCCCCACCCGTTGAAGACCCAGTCGACGGCGCCGAGCCGTGAACCGTCGCCGGAGTGGACGAAGGTGGGGCCGATGTCGCGCATCCAGGCGTCGTCGAGGGCGGCCGGGACCAGCTCGACGTCGGGGTGCAGGTGCTGGCGCGCCACGGCCAGGTCGTCGGGCACGACGACCATGCGCACCGGCTCGAACTCCGCGACGGCATTCGCGACAGCGGCCCAGGTGCGGCGCGCCGTCGCGGCCTCGTCCGCCGTGTCTCCGAGCGTGTAGCCCTGGCTCGGCCAGGCCATCCACGTGCAGTCGTGGGGTGCGGTCTCCGACGGCATGCGCCAGCCCGGAGCCGTTGTGCCCGCCTGCTCCCCCTTCGTCGCCGCCTCGACGGCGTCGGTCACTGCGCCACCTCGCGACGGTGCTCGGCGCGCACGGGGGCGGTCAGGGCGGCATACGAGTCGGGGCGGCGGGTCTCGAGGAACGGGAAGAGCTCGAGCCAGTCGCGGCGCTGCGCGAGGTCGAGGTCGGCGACGAGCACCGCGGCCTCGTCGCGCGGGGCCTGCACGAGGATGCGGCCGTAGGGGTCGGAGATGAAGGAGCTGCCGTAGAAGGTGATGAGGCCCTCGGTGCCGAAGCGGTTGGGCACGACCATGAAGAGGCCGTTCGCGATGCCGTTGCCGACGATGACCTGCTGCCAGAGCGGCTGCGTGTCGAAGTCTGGGTGGTCGGGCTCGGAGCCGATCGCGGTCGGGTAGCAGAGCACCTCGGCGCCCGCGAGCGAGTAGAGGCGGGCGACCTCGGGGAACCACTCGTCCCAGCAGGTCGGCAGGCCGAGACGTACCGCCGGGTCGTCAAGGGCCACAACGGGATAGGCGTCCTCCGGCGGGCCCGGACGGAAGTACTTGTCCTCGTAGTAGCCGGCCGTCACCGGGATGTGGGTCTTGCGGGTGCGGGCCACCACCTCGCCGCTCGGGGCGACGACCACGGCGGTGTTGAAGCCGAGCCCGTCACCGGCGTCGGCGCGCTCGTAGAGCGAGGCGTGGACGTGCACGCCGAAGTCGCGGGCGGCGTCGCGCGCGAACGTGACGGTGGGACCCGTCTCGAGGTCCTCGGCGATCGCCGACGGCGTGCCCTCGGGCAGCGTGTCGGCCGGGTAGCGCGACAGCGTCAGCTCGGGTAGGAAGACGATCGTGGCGCCCGCCTCGGCGGCCGTGCGGACGCCGTCGCGGAGGGTCTCGACGAGCGCGGTGGGCTCGTCGACCCACTCGTGCTGGACGACGCCGACGCGCACGGGAGCGGCGTCGGGCTGGTCGACGCGGGCAAGGGACTGAGGGACGCCATCGGCCTGGATCAGCTTCACAGCAGGCAGTATGCCGCAGCGCAGGCGCTCGCTCGGACGCCCTGGGCCGCGGGCTTTCCTCGGTCCCGAGGCGGCTCAGAAGGCGGAGAGCTCGCTGACGAGCCAGCGCTCGCCCACCTTGCGCATCGTGGCGATGACGCGGTTCTGGTCGATCGCGGGCGTCTGCTGGGCCTTGGTCGTGGTGGCCTGGTTGACGAACGCCATGACCCGAACCGTGGTGCCCTCGCCACCGTCGCCGGTGGTGTCCATGACTCCCGCCTCGTAGACCTTGGCCTGCACGGTGGCCTCGTTCTTGACGGCCATGGGCTTGATGTCGCTGGCGGCGACCTTGGTGAACTGGTCCTTGAACGGGGCCGTCAGCTGCGGGGCGACCTCGCCGACGTGCTTGTCGAACGTCGAACCGCTGTAGCTGAGCAGGCTCTCGAGGGTCGTGCGGGCCGAGCTGACCGCGGCGGTCCGGTCGCCGTCGGACACGGTCGGCCGCAGGGCGTAGACGAGCGCGGCGGCCAGGAGGACGAGGGCCACGACCGCACCGACGGCGGGGACCCACAGCCGTGCCGCAACACGTCGTCGGTGGCTGTCGACGGCGGCGGCGGTGTCGGTGTCGGCGGTGTCGGCGGCAGCGGCGGGCTCGGCGCCCTCGTGCTCCAG
>JABFXB010000563.1 GCA_013361975.1 Dermatophilaceae bacterium | reverse complement strand
TCATCACCGACGACGGCTGCGAGAACCTCTCGGCGGCGATGCCGCGCAGCAGCGCCGACGTCGAGGCGTGGATCGCCCGCATCTGGGCGAGCAGCTAGGACCCCACCGGAAGGTCGGTCGTCGTCATCGGGACGTCGGCCGGAGCCTCGGGTGGCGCCGGCTGTACGCCGGTGCTGCCCGAGAAGCCCCCGTCGGGCGAGCTGTCGGACGCCACCGAGCCGTTCGCGTCGAGCACGGTCTCGTGGCGCGACCCGTCGGCACGCGGGCGGCACACGAGCACGCTAGGCCCGCCGTCGGGCGCGAGGAGCCGGTCGTCGCCGAGCCTGCCCCAGGTGCGCACGCGGCACGACTCCTCGGCAACGGTCGGCCGGCGCTTCCCGCCGAACCGGTCCTCGAGCAGGACGCCGAGCGGGGCGCCGGAGACGAAGTCACCTTTCGTCGCGCCCAGCGCTTCGACGACCGGGGAGCGCTCGGCCTCGGTCGCGACCGCGCGCATCCTCGGCGGGAACGGCGCGATGAGGGGTTTCGTCGCCACGACGCCGACGACGGGATGGCCGCAGACCACGAGCGCGAGCGCCACGACCAGAGCGAGCACGGTGACCGCGAGGCCTCGTCGCCCGGCATACGCGGTCGGTCTGCGAGCCGGCATGGCGCGCTCCTTCATCGGGATCTCCCTCACCCGGTAGGACACGCGGTGAAACCTGTTCGTTGCAGCCGACGAGCCGTGCGCGGTGCCGCTCGGTTCAGCCGAGAGGCGGCGGAGGGTCGTCCACCCGGGGCGGGGCTCCCGGAGCCGCGGGCTGGTCGCCGCTGCCGCCCGGTGCGGGCGTCACGGGTGCGATGCCGATGCTCGACTGGCCACCGACGGAGATGCCCGCCTTGGCGAGGATGTCGCGGCCCTGCTGGGCGACCTTGTGCTCGGCGAACACCTCGTAGCGGGTGGCCACGACCTGGCTGACCGACGAGAAGTCACGCGCGCCGCGCGTGAACGCGTAGCCCACGAGCGACCAGATGAGACCGAACACCGCGCCGTAGAGGGCGGTCGAGAGCAGCAGCGTGACGGCGCTCGTCGGCCGCGAGAAGAGCGACAGGATGAGCCCGACGAACAGGCCCAGCCAGATGCCGGAGAGCAGCCCCCCGAGAGCGACGCGACCCCACGTGAGCCGGGCGGTCACGCGCTCCAGCTGCTTGAGGTCGGTGCCGACGATGAGGCAGTTCTCGACCGGGAACTGGTTGTCGGACAGTGTGTCGACCGCCTTCTGGGCGTCCTCGTACTTGTCGAAGACGCCGAGCGACATGGGGTACTCCAGGGACAGCGTCGCGAATCCCTGTCGTCCCCCCGGACCCTTCGGTTGCAGGCTCATGTCCCCATCCTCGCACCCGGTCGCCCGGCCGTCGGGCTTCGTCAGGCCTTGAGCTTGTAGTCCTCCACGAGCCGGCGGCCGATGATCATGCGCTGGATGTCTGCGGTGCCCTCGCCGATGAGGAGCATCGGGGCCTCGCGGTAGAGGCGCTCGATCTCGTACTCCTTCGAGTAGCCGTAACCACCGTGGATGCGGAAGCTGTCCTCGACGACCTGCGAGCAGTACTCGGACGCAAGGTACTTCGCCATGCCGGCCTCGAGGTCGTTGCGCTGCCCCGAGTCCTTCTTGCGGGCGGCCTTGACCATCATCTCGTGGGCCGCCTCGACCTTGACGGCCATGTCGGCGAGCCGGAAGAGCACGGCCTGGTGGTCGACGATCTTCTTGCCGAACGTCTCGCGCTGCTGGGCGTAGGACACGCCGAGCTCGAAAGCCCTTCTCGCGACACCGCACCCGCGGGCTGCCACGTTGACGCGTCCCACCTCGACGCCGTCCATCATCTGGTAGAAGCCCTTCCCCGGCTCGCCGCCGAGGATCTGGGCGTCAGTGGTGCGGTGCGCCTCGAAGACGAGCTCGGTCGTGTCGACGCCCTTGTAGCCCATCTTGTCGATCTTGCCGGGCACCGTGACGCCCTGTGCGGTCTCGCCGAAGCCCGACTCCTTCTCGACGAGGAAGGTCGTCATGTTCCGGTAGACCGAGTCGGCGCCGGTGTCGGTCTTGACGAGGACGGCGACGAGGTTCGCCGAGCCGCCGTTGGTGAGCCACATCTTCTGCCCGTTGATCGTCCAGTCGCCGTCGTCACCCTTGACGGCCTTGGTCTTGATCGCCGAAACGTCGCTGCCGCACCCGGGCTCGCTCATCGAGAAGGCGCCGCGGATCTCGCCGGTCGCCATCTTCGGCAGGTAGCGCTGCTTCTGCTCCTCGGTGCCGTGCTGGAGCACCATGTACGCGACGATGAAGTGCGTGTTGATGATGCCGCTGACGCTCATCCAGCCGCGGGCGATCTCCTCGACGCACAGCGCGTAGGTGAGCAGGGACTCGCCCAGGCCGCCGTACTCCTCGGGGATCATCAGCCCGAAGATCCCCATCTCCTTCATGCCGTCGACGATGGCCTGCGGGTACTCGTCCTTGTGCTCGAGCTCGGTCGCCACGGGGATGATCTGCTCGTCGACGAACTCGCGCACGAGCTTGACGAGCTCGTGCTGCTCCTCGGTGAGGCCTTCGGTCTGCTGGAGTCGGGACATGCGTGGATCGCCACCTTGCAAGTGCGTCGGGCTGGTGCTCTGGGCTCGGACAACTGCGACCGAGTATGCCGTCGGGCCGGCTGCGGGGTCAGCGCGCTCGCGTGTGAGTACCGACACCTGTGCCGTGGGTCACCGGCGGCCCTCCTACCAGAGCTGCCCGAAGGCCACCTTCTTCGACCTGGCCGGCCCTTCCAGGGTCGAGCGCTGGCTGAACTCGCCCGCCTTGAGGCCGGCCGTGACGGTGCGCAGCAGCTCGGTGCGCGTCGCCGCGGGGGCGTCCTTCACGGCCTTGAGGAAGAGGTAGGTGAAGGCCCCGTTGGAGCGACCGCCGAACGTCGCGTCGGACGCGGTCTGGTCGGGCTTGCAGGCCGCGAACAGCACCGGCTTGGAGGCCGTGCCGCGGCTCCTGGTGAGCTCGACGAGCGCCTTGCGGTCGACGGTGCGCACGGGGGCGACGGCCCGGAGGGCGCGCGTCTGCTCGAGGCCGCGGCGGGTGGGCGCGGGGAGGAACCGCGGCCTGCGCCCGAGCAGCTGGGCCTGCAGGATCTCCTCGATGTCCTTCAGCCCCGTGCCGCTGTGGCACGTGTCGAGCAGCACCTCGAGCAGCACGCCCGACGGCACCCGGGCGAACAGGTCGCGCAGCTCGTCGTCGACGATGACGGTGTCGCGGTCCCACTGGTCGCCCTTCTGGCGGATGTCGTGGCAGGCGAACGCCTCGTCGAGGTCGTCGGGCTCGACGTCGCCGCCCGGCTCGTTGGGCACCTGGGTGCCGTGGCTGGAGAGCGTGAAGACGAGGTGGTCGCCCGCCTTGGCGGTGGTGACCAGCTGCGTCAGGGCCGCCATCACGTTCTTCTTGGTCGCGTCGGCATCGGTGAGCACGGTCGTCGACCTGGCGGTGAAGCCCAGCGGCCGCAGCGCCTTCGCGATGTCGTTGGCGTCGTTGACGCAGCCGGCGAGCCAGCTCGTGTGCGGCAGCGACGCGAACTCGTTGATCCCGACGCACAGGGCCCTGCGTGCCATGGTCGTTCCCTTCCTGATCGGAACCCCTC
>JABFXB010000275.1 GCA_013361975.1 Dermatophilaceae bacterium | reverse complement strand
GCCGTGCTCGAACGGTTCCACGCCAACGCCGGCGTGAGCCAGCGTCACCTGGCGCTGCCGCTCGAGCGCTACTGGCGGCTGGCCGACTTCGGCGAGGCCAACGACGAGTTCATCCGGGTCGCCACCGAGCTCGGCTCGCACGCCGTCACCAAGACGCTCGCGGCCGCCGGACTCACGCCGCGTGACGTCGACCTCATCCTCTCCACGACGATCACCGGTCTCGCGGTGCCGTCCATCGAGGCCCGGGTCGCCGCCGAGATCGGCCTGCGCGACGACGTGAAGCGCATCCCGCTCGTCGGCCTCGGCTGCGTGGCGGGCGCCGCCGGCGTCGCGCGCGTCCACGACCACCTCGTCGGGCACCCGGACGACGTCGCCGTGCTCCTCTCCGTCGAGCTGTGCAGCCTCACCGTGCAGCGCGACGACACCTCGACCGCCAACCTCGTCGCGAGCGGCCTCTTCGGCGATGGCGCCGCCGCGGTCGTCATGGTCGGGGCGAACCGGGCACCCGCCCTCGCCGCCGACCAGCCGCGTGTCGTCGCCACCCGCAGCCGGCTCTACCCCGACACCGAGCGGGCGATGGGCTGGGACGTCGGCGCGACCGGCCTCCGCATCGTGCTCGGCGCCGAGGTGCCCGACCTCGTGCGCGAGAACGTGCGCGACGACGTCGACCGCTTCCTCGCCGACCAGGGCCTGACCCGCGCCGACATCGGCTGGTGGGTCGCGCACCCGGGCGGTCCCAAGGTGCTCGACGCCATGCAGGAGGCCCTCGAGGTCGACCGGGAGGCGCTCGGCGTCACGTGGCGCTCCCTCGACCGCATCGGCAACCTCAGCTCAGCCTCCGTGCTGCACGTGCTCGCCGACACCCTCGCCGACCACACGCCGCAGCCCGGGTCGTGGGGCGTGCTCATGGCGATGGGCCCCGGGTTCTGTCTCGAGCTCGTGCTCCTGCAGGCAGCCGACTGAGGAGCGCACGATGACCTCCCAGTGGCTCTTCACGGGCCTCGTCCTCCTCGTGGGGCTCGAGCGCCTCGCCGAGCTCGTCGTGTCGAAACGCCATGCCGCGTGGGCCTTCTCGCGCGGTGCGGTCGAGAGGGGCCAGTCGCACTACCCCGCGATGGTGGTGCTGCACAGCGGCCTGCTCGCCGGGGCCGTCGCCGAGGTGTGGGCGGCCGACCGCCCGTTCGTGCCGGCCCTCGGTTGGACCATGCTGGCCCTCGCCGTCGCGAGCCAGGCGCTGCGGTGGTGGTGCATCGCGACGCTCGGCAACCAGTGGAACACCCGTGTCATCGTCGTGCCGGGCCTGCAGCTCGTCCGTCGCGGGCCCTACCGGTTGGTGCCCCACCCCAACTACGTCGCGGTCGTGGTCGAGGGGCTCGCGCTACCGCTCGTCCACACTGCCTGGGTGACCGCGGTCGTCTTCACCATCGCCAACGCCGTGCTGCTCACGGTCCGCATCCGCGTCGAGAACGCCGCGCTGCGCGAGATCGCTTCTCCCACAAGGGCGCCCGCATGACGCACACTCCGTCGCCGAGCCCGCCGGCGGACCTCCACGTCGACGTCGCCGTCATCGGTGGTGGCCCGGTCGGCCTCGCCGCCGCCGCATACGCAGCCCGCGTTGGACTGACCGCCGTCGTCGTGGAGCCGCGAGCCGGCACGATCGACAAGGCGTGCGGCGAGGGCCTGATGCCCGGCGGCCTGCAGGCGCTCGCCGACCTCGGCGTGGACCCGCCCGGACACGACCTCCGCGGCATCCGCTACCTCGCCCGGGGCCGGGTCGCCGAGGCGGACTTCAGCGGTGGCCTCGGCCGGGGCGTGCGCCGCACCGTGCTGCACGACGCCCTTCGCAGAGCCGTCGACGACGCCGGCGTCGAGGTGCTCCAGCTGTCCGCGGCGGGCGTCACGCAGGACGAGCGGTCGGTCCTCGTCCGCACCGAGGACTCGAGCGGCCCCGGCCCCACCGTCTCGGCCGCGTGGGCCATCGCGGCCGACGGGCTGCACTCGCCGACCCGCCGCTGCCTCGGCCTCTACCGCGAGCCCCGCACGCGCGGCGCTGACGGCGACCAGCGCCTGGCGGGGCGCTACGGCCTGCGCCAGCACTACGGCACACGGCCGTGGGGCGACCACGTCGAGGTGCACTGGAGCCGGCACGCGGAGGCCTACGTCACCCCGGTCGCCGACGACCTCGTGGGCGTGGCCGTGCTCAGCCGGCAGCGTGGCCCGCTCGACGACAGCCTCGCCGACTTCCCGCACCTGCGCGAGCGCCTCGGCGACGCCTCCGTCGTCACGTCGGTCCGGGGCGCCGGGCCGCTCCGGCAGCGCACGAGCCGCCGCGTCGCCGGGCGCGTGCTGCTCGCGGGCGACGCCAGCGGCTACGTCGACGCCCTCACCGGCGAGGGGATCTCGCTAGGCCTCGCCCACGCCCGTGCGGCGGTCTCGGCGGTCGCCGCCGGCGAGCCCGACGCGTACGAACGCGCGTGGCGGGCCGCGACCCGGCGCTACGCGCTGCTGACGCACACCCTCGTGCAGGTGACCCGCCCGTCGTGGGGACGGCGCCTGCTCGTTCCCGCCGCGGCGGCGCTGCCGCCCGTCTTCCGTGGGGCCGTCAACGAGCTCGCGAGGCCGAACCCGTGAGCGTCGACGCGCCCGCGCCGGGCGGGCCGGCGGAGGAGCTCGTCGTGCTCGTGTCGTCCGAGGGAGAGGCGATCGGCACGGCGCCCAAGTCGAGCGTCCACCACGCCGACACCCCGCTGCACCTGGCGTTCTCGGCCTACCTCTTCGACGACGCCGGGTCGTTCCTCGTGACGCAGCGGGCCCTCGACAAGGCCACCTTCCCCGGCGTGTGGACCAACTCCGCGTGCGGGCACCCGGCCCCCGGCGAGCCCCTGGCCGACGCCGTGTGCCGTCGGGTGGCCGACGAGCTCGGCCTGGCCGTCGGCGATCTCCGCCTCGTGCTGCCCCGCTTCTCGTACCGGGCCGAGCAGGACGGCGTCGTCGAGCTCGAGCTCTGTCCCGTGCTCGTCGGCCGGGTCGCCGGCACGGCGCCGGAGCCGCGGCCCGACCCCGCCGAGGTGGAGGCGGCCGAGTGGTTGCCGTGGGAGGAGTTCGCCGCCGACGTGCTGGCGGGCCGCCGCCGGGTGTCGACGTGGTGCCGCGAGCAGGTCGTCGAGCTCGACGCGCTCGGACCGTCTCCGGAGCAGTGGCCGGAGGCCGACCCCGCCGACCTCCCCGCAGCGCTGCGTCACTGACACCCCCTGAGGCCACCCACGCGTACGGAACAGCGCACTCGACCAGAAGCGTGTGCGTCGGGAAGTGAGCACTCGACTGCACAGTCGCGTCGAGTGCCCACTTTCCGACGGGCCCCGTCCGTGGCGTGCCCTCGTTCCGGCGCTCAGAGCAGGTCGGCGGCGGTGGAGTCGAGGTCGGCCTGCCGACACCCCGCGGCCAGGGCCTCCCGCGTGGCGCTGCGAGCGGCCACGAAGGCGTCGGGCAGCATCGCCGCGATGACGGCCGACACGGCACGTGCCTCCTGGCACGCCGGGTGGAGCCGGAGCTCCTCGTGGGTGTAGTCGGTCGGATCGCCGCCGAGCTGCACGGCGCACGAGGCGTTGAGGTTGCGCTCGAGGTGCCAGAGGTGGGCGAGGTCGTCGATCTCGGGGT
>JABFXB010000476.1 GCA_013361975.1 Dermatophilaceae bacterium | reverse complement strand
CTCGCCGTCTGGCTGGATGCGATGCACGAGGTGGCCCGCACCGACGTCGTCGCCGAGCTCGGGGAGGTGTCGGCGAGCGAGGCCCTGCGCTACGCCATCGTCGGCAACGTGCTGACCGACCCGGTGCTCCTGGCGCTGCGTCGGGTCGCGCAGGAGGCGGTGAGCGCAGAGCGGTTCGGCACCGGCCCCCCGCGGTAGGACCCGGGAAACGCAGAAGACCCCGGTCCTGGTGGACCGGGGTCTTCCCCTTGCTCTCTCGAGCATCACGTAGCCCCGACGGGATTCGAACCCGCGCTACCGCCTTGAGAGGGCGGCGTGCTAGGCCGCTACACAACGGGGCCGTGAGCGGTGCCGAGCGAGCTCGGCACGAGAAGAAACCTTACCGTGTGGTTTGGATTTCTCCGAATCGGCTCACGTTGCCGTGAGCCGGAGCTGGGGTACCAGGACTCGAACCTAGAATGACGGAACCAGAAACCGTAGTGTTGCCAATTACACCATACCCCAAGGGGTTTCACTCCGAGCCTGCCTTTCGGCCGTTACGGGGTGAACCGAATGGGAATACTACCCGTCCGCGACCGGTGGCCCAAATCGACGGTCGAGAGCCGCCGCCAGCTCGTCGAGGCGGCGCACCGACGCCACGTCCTCCGTGGTGCCACGGCCGGCCCGGTCGAGCCACACGCCCCGCAGTCCGGCCGCCTCTGCGCCCAGGACGTCCCACTGGAGGCTGTCGCCGACGCAGACCACCCGGGCCGGGTCGACGGCCATCAGGCGGCACGCCTCGACGTACACGCGCGGGTCGGGCTTGCCGAAGCCCAGGGTGTCGGTGGTGACGACCACGTCGAACCGCTCGGCGAGCTCGAGAACCTCGAGCTTGACCTGGGTCGGGGCCAGCGCCGAGTTGGTGAGCAGCGCCACCGGCAGGCCGTGCCGCTCGGCCGCACCGAGCAGCTCGGGGACGTCGGGGAAGAGGCGCTGCGCACTGCGGAAGGCCGGTGCGTAGGCATCCTCGAACGACCGGTGGGCACCCGGGGGGACGTCGAGGCCGAAGGCGACGGCGACCTCGGCGAGCCGCCCGGCACGCATGGCGTCGAACGCCACCTCGCCGGACGCGTAGCGCGGGAACCACCGCTCTGGGTCGTCGTAGTAGCGCTGCGCCATGGCGCGGTGGTCGTCGGCACGGTTCGGCCAGATCGCGGCCGCCGCCAGGGTGCCCGCTGCGACCATCGCCTCCCTGGTGTCGACGATGGTGTCGTCGACGTCGAGCAGCACCGCCCTGACACCGTCGAGGACTGCGTCGAGCCGCGAGCCCTTCACCGCGACCCCTCCGTCAGCCCGAACAGCGGCAGCGCGGGCGCCACGCCGTCGACGACGACGCCGTGCGCCACGCCCGAGGCCGACCAGGCCGGGGCCTCGAGGCGCACGTGCTGGAGGGTCTCCCCCGAGTGCTCGAGGACCGAGCGGTGCGTGTCGCGGTAGCCCAGCGCCCGCGAGACGCCGAGCGAACTGCCGTTGCCCACGACCGCCGAGCTGATCGCGGCGACGGCACCGAGGTGCCCGAACGCGAGCGCCAGCACGGCCGCACGCATCTGCTTGCCGAATCCCCTCCCCCGCGCCTCGGCGACGAGCCAGCTGGACGAGTCGACCGTGCGCTCCGACGTCCAGTCCGGCCCCTCGAGCCACTGGGCCCCGACCACCTCGCCGCCCGCGCGCGCGACGAAGGGCAGCGCCCAGTCGTCGGGCGACCACATGCCGAGCGCGCGCCAGTAGCCCTGGGCGAGAACGGCACGGCGGTTGGCCGCCTCGTCGAGCCCGGCGTACCTCGTGGCGTGCGGGTTGAGCTCGAGGTCGGCGGGCATGACGTGCGCCAGCACCGGCAGGTCGGCCTCCGTCATGACCCGCAGGTCGAGGTCGGCCGTGTGCAGCCGTATGCCGTGCAGCGCCCAGACGCCCGCGGTGCCGTGGTCGTCCACGCCGGTTCCGGACACGTCCTCAGAGCGAGTCGCGCAGCGACTGCAGGCGGCTGAGGGTCGACGTCTTGCCGAGGATCTCCATGGACTCGAAGAGCGGCGGCGAGATGCGCTGGCCCGAGACCGCGGTGCGCAGCGGGCCGAACGCGAAGCGCGGCTTGATGCCCAGGCCCTCGACGATCGCGGTGCGCAGCGCCTCCTCGATGGTCGCGGCGTTCCACGCGCTGCCGGTGCCGAGCACCCCGGCACCGTGGTCGTCGATGTCGCCCAGGACGCGCAGGGCGGCGTCGAGCACGTCGCCGGCGTCGTCCTTGAGCTGGGCTCGGGCGTCGTCGGCGATCTCGAGCTGGTCGTCGGCGACGAAGAACGGGGCGACGAGCGCCGGCGCCTCGGTGAGCAGCGCCATCCGCGTCTGGATCAGCTCGGCGACGGCCTTGAGCCGCGCGAGCTCGCCGAGCGACTGGGTCTCTCCGAGGATGCCGGCGCCGACGAGGTAGGGCAGCAGGCGGCCGGCGAACTCACCGACCTCGAGCTCGCGGATGTGGACGCCGTTGAGCCACTCGAGCTTCTTGAGGTCGAAGATCGGGCCGATCGGGTTGACCTTCGCCCAGTCGAACGTGCGGCTGAACTCCTCGAACGTGAAGACCTCGACGTCGGCACCCTCCGCGTCCTGCTGCGGCGGGTAGGCAAGCAGCGCAAGGAAATTGACGAGCGCCTCGGGCAGGTAGCCCTGCTCGCGGAACCACGTCAGGCGTGCAGCGGGGTTCTTGCGCTTGGAGATCTTCGACTTGTCGGTGTTGCGCAGCAGCGGCATGTGCGCGAACTTCGGCGGCTCGAGGCCGAGCCAGCGGTAGAGCAGGATGTGCTTCGGCGTCGAGCTGATCCACTCCTCGCCGCGCACGACGTGGGTGATGCCCATCTCGTGGTCGTCGACGACGACCGCCATGTGGTACGTCGGGAACCCGTCGGCCTTCAGGATCACCTGGTCGTCGGGGCGGGGCGCCGACACCTTGCCGCGGATGACGTCGTCGAAGACGAGCGGCACGTCGTCGGGGATCAGCATGCGCACGACGGGCGTCTCGGTGAAGCCCGGGAGGGCGGCACGCTCGTCGCGGGTCTTGCCGACACAGAGGCGGTCGTAACCGGTGGGCTGCTTCGTCTTCTGCTGGATCTCGCGCATCTGGTCGAGGCGCTCCTTGGAGCACCAGCAGTAGTAGGCGTGCCCGTCGTCGATGAGCTTGTCGACGTAGGGGCGGTAGGTGTCGAGTCGCTCGCTCTGGCGGTAGGGCGCGAACGGCCCACCGACGTCCGGCCCCTCGTCCCAGTGCAGCCCGAGCCAGGCGAGGGTGTCGTAGAGCTGCGCCTCGGAGTCCTCGCGGAAGCGGGCACGGTCGGTGTCCTCGACGCGCAGCACGAACTGGCCGCCCTGCTGGCGCGTGAAGGCGAGGTTGAACAGCGACATGTAGGCGGTGCCGACGTGCGGGTCGCCGGTCGGCGAGGGCGCGACGCGGGTGCGCACCGGACCGCTGCCGTCGGACGTGCTGCGCCGGGGCTGCTCGGCCTCGCGGACCTCGACCTGCGCGTCACCGGGGATCGACCCGGAGGGGGAACTGGACGGCATACCTGCTGTGTCGTTGCTCATGGTGCGAACAGCCTAGTGGCCGCTGGGAGCCGGTCGGCTGCGGCCGTCAGCGCCTGACGAAGGTGTT
>JABFXB010000224.1 GCA_013361975.1 Dermatophilaceae bacterium | reverse complement strand
GCGAGCCGTCGACAACGGCATCCTCAACACCGAGCACCTCGACAACGTCGAGTGGCGTGCCAACCGGGTCGACCGCGAGCTCAGATCACTGGTGTCACAAGGCATCTCGGCCGACCTGGCAGTGCTCGACCCACCACGCACAGGCGCGGGCAAGGACGTCATGGCCCAGCTCGCGCGTCTCGCGCCGCGTCGGGTCGTCTACGTCGCCTGCGACCCGTCGGCCCTCGCGCGTGACGTCAAGGCTGCCGCAGAGCACGGCTACGGCCTCGCCTCGGTCGAGGCCTGGGACGCCTTCCCCATGACCCACCACGTCGAGTGCATCGCGGTCCTCGAGCGTGGGCAGACAACGCCGCACGCTCGGGACAGGATGGGCGGGTAGGGGTGGACAGACAACGGCCACCGCGTGTGGTTAGATATATCTTGACGTCAAGATAAATCGAGCACTGTGACATCAATGTTGCTGGAAGGAGCCCGTCGTGGGCAGTGTTGACAGCTTCAAGGCCAAGGGGACCCTCGAGGTCGGTGGCCAGTCCTACGAGATCTACCGCCTCGCAGGCGTCGAGGGGCAGGAGACCCTGCCCTACAGCCTCAAGGTCCTCCTGGAGAACCTCCTGCGCACCGAGGACGGCGCCAACATCACCGCCGACCACATCCGCGCGCTGGGCTCGTGGGACGAGAATGCCGAGCCCGACACCGAGATCCAGTTCACGCCGGCCCGCGTGATCATGCAGGACTTCACCGGCGTCCCGTGCGTCGTCGACCTCGCGACGATGCGTGAGGCCGTCGCCGACCTCGGGGGCGACCCCGCCAAGATCAACCCGCTGGCGCCCGCCGAGCTCGTCATCGACCACTCCGTCATCATCGACGTCTTCGGCCGTGCCGACGCCTTCGAGCGCAACGTCGAGATCGAGTACCAGCGCAACAAGGAGCGCTACCAGTTCCTGCGCTGGGGCCAGACCGCGTTCGACGACTTCAAGGTCGTCCCGCCGGGCACCGGCATCGTCCACCAGGTCAACATCGAGCACCTCGCGCGCACCGTCATGGTGCGTGACGTCGATGGTGAGCAGGTCGCCTACCCCGACACGTGCGTCGGCACCGACTCGCACACGACGATGGTCAACGGCCTCGGCGTGCTCGGCTGGGGCGTCGGCGGCATCGAGGCCGAGGCAGCCATGCTCGGCCAGCCCGTCTCGATGCTCATCCCGCGCGTCGTCGGCTTCAAGCTCTCCGGCTCGATCCCCTCGGGCGCCACCGCCACCGACGTCGTCCTCACGATCACCGAGATGCTGCGCAAGCACGGCGTCGTCGGCAAGTTCGTCGAGTTCTACGGCGAGGGCGTCGCCCAGGTGCCGCTCGCCAACCGCGCCACCATCGGCAACATGAGCCCCGAGTTCGGCTCGACCTGCGCGATCTTCCCGATCGACGACGTCACGCTCGACTACCTCCGCCTCACCGGCCGCTCCGACGAGAGCGTCGCGCTCGTCGAGGCTTACGCCAAGGAGCAGGGCATGTGGCTCGGCGCCGACACGGCCGAGGCCCGCTACAGCGAGTACATCGAGCTCGACCTGTCGACGGTCGTCCCGTCGATCGCCGGCCCGAAGCGCCCGCAGGACCGCATCGAGCTGTCCGCCGCCAAGGAGTCGTTCCGCAAGGTGCTGCCGACCTACGTCGCCCACGAGGAGGGTGACGCCGGCGACGCGCGCTCCTTCCCGGCGAGCGACCCCGGCATCGACGACGGCGGCGAGAAGCCGGCAGACGGCAAGGCCAACGGCCGCCCGAGCAAGAAGGTCTCGGTGACCGACGCCGAGGGCCGCACGTTCGACATCGACCACGGCATCGTGTCGATCGCCTCGATCACGAGCTGCACCAACACGTCGAACCCGTCGGTCATGATGGCGGCCGCGATGCTCGCCAAGAACGCCGTCGAGAAGGGCCTCACGGTCGCCCCATGGGTCAAGACCTCGATGGCGCCCGGCTCCAAGGTCGTGACGGGCTACTACGACAAGGCCGGCATGTGGCCCTACCTCGAGAAGCTCGGCTTCCACCTCGTCGGCTACGGCTGCACGACGTGCATCGGCAACTCGGGCCCGCTGGGCGAGGAGATCTCCCAGGCGATCAACGACGCCGACCTCGCCGTCACGTCGGTGCTGTCGGGCAACCGCAACTTCGAGGGCCGCATCAACCCCGACGTCAAGATGAACTACCTCGCGAGCCCGCCGCTCGTCATCGCCTACGCCCTCGCCGGCACGATGGACTTCGACTTCGAGTCCGAGCCGCTCGGCAAGGACGCCGACGGCAACGACGTCTTCCTCAAGGACATCTGGCCCGCTCCGGAGGACGTCGAGTCGACGATCGCCGCGAGCATCAACCAGGACATGTTCACCGAGGACTACGCCGACGTCTTCGCCGGTGACCAGCGGTGGCAGTCGCTGCCGACCCCCGAGGGCGACACGTTCGCCTGGGACGGTGCGTCGACGTACGTGCGCAAGCCTCCGTACTTCGACGGCATGTCGATGGAGCCCTCGCCGGTCTCCGACATCGAGGGCGCGCGCGTGCTCGCCAAGCTCGGCGACTCCGTGACCACCGACCACATCAGCCCGGCCGGTGCCATCAAGACCGACAGCCCCGCGGGCAAGTACCTCGCCGACCACGGCATCGAGCGCAAGGACTTCAACTCCTACGGCTCGCGCCGCGGCAACCACGAGGTCATGATCCGCGGAACCTTCGCGAACATCCGCCTGAAGAACCTCCTCCTCGACGGCGTCGAGGGCGGCTTCACGCGCGACTTCACCAAGGGCGGCGAGCAGACGACGATCTACGACGCCGCGCAGAGCTACGCCGAGGCCGGCACGCCGCTCGTCATCCTGTCGGGCAAGGAGTACGGCTCGGGCAGCTCGCGCGACTGGGCGGCCAAGGGCACCAGCCTGCTCGGCGTCAAGGCCGTCATCGCCGAGAGCTACGAGCGCATCCACCGCTCCAACCTCATCGGCATGGGCGTCATCCCGCTGCAGTACCCCGCCGGCCAGAACGCCGACTCGCTCGGCCTCGACGGCACCGAGACCTTCTCGATCACCGGCATCACCGCGCTCAACGAGGGCACGACGCCGAAGACGGTCAAGGTCGTCGCGACCAAGGACGGCGGCCAGACCGTGGAGTTCGACGCGGTCGTGCGCATCGACACCCCCGGAGAGGCGGACTACTACCGCAACGGCGGCATCCTCCAGTACGTCCTGCGTTCGCTCGTCGCGAGCTGACGCACGCCACCTCCGACGGGCCCGGTCACCGCACTCGCGGGGCCGGGCCCGTCGGCGTCCCGACCACGTATGCCGCGCGGCGACACGCGCGACCCCTCGCGGCGTGGCTGTCGGGCGGGTGGCATGCTCGTCCGGTGAGCGAGCGACACGCGGTCCTGACCGTCTGGGAGGCGGGGTTCGACTGGACCGAAACGGACGGCCAGTCCTATGCGGACGCGCACGTCGACGGGGCCGCCGAGGTGACGTACTCCGCCCGCTCGTGGGAGTCGCCGGTCGTCGAGCTGCCTTTCGCTGCAACGGAGCTCATCCCGTCGTGGAACGCGCGGACACCACGCGCGACCTGGCTGCACGTCGAGGGCCGCGTGGCCGACGAAGCCGGCTGGACGCCGTGGTTCACCTTCGCGCGGTGGGCCGAGGACGACCCG
>JABFXB010000033.1 GCA_013361975.1 Dermatophilaceae bacterium | reverse complement strand
TTGACGTCCTCGTCCTTGATGAACGCGAGGACCTCGTCAGCTGAGCTGAACATCCAACCTCCTGATGTGGGGCGAGGTCGCCACCCGTTCTTCGGCGCTCTGGCGAGCGGCCGGGATCGAGCGACGGCCCCGTGCTGTCGTCGACGACACTATCGACCGGCGATTTCTCGTCCATGACCCGGATGTTTCGCGGGTGTTACGGATGCACAGGGCCGGGCAAAGCGCACGGCACGCGTCTCGTTAGGCTTGGCCCGTGGTGGACCGCAAGGACTTCGGCTCCTGGCTCGAGGGCCCGCGAGCGCGCACGAGCACCGACGGACAGTACCGGGGACGCGATCTCGGGCTTCCCGAGAAGGGCCCGGGCTCGATCGGCGGCTTCGGCATCCGGCTCGTCGGGGTGCTCATCGACTGGGGCATTGCCTCGCTGATCGCCAAGGGGTTGTTCTCGGTGCCGCTGCCGTTCTCGCAGCCGCCGGCGACCGGTGGTCAGAACTTCGTGGTGCTCGGCGTCTTCGCCGTCGTGCACCTGCTGCTCGTCGGCACGCTCGGCTACACCATCGGCCACCGCATCGTCGGGCTGCAGGTGCGGTCGCTGTCGACGGGGCGGGTCATGCCGGTGCAGGCGGTCGTGCGCACCATCCTGCTCGGCATCTTCATCCCCGCGGTGGTCTGGGACCGAGACGGGCGAGGACTGCACGACAAGGTGCCGGGCACCGTCGTCGTCCGCACCCGCTGACCGCGCAAGCGGGTCACTTGCCGCGCAGGGCCTTGCGGTCCATGCGGGCGCGCATCGGGTCGACGCCGGGCGGCAGGGGAGCGCGCAGGCCACCGAGCGCCTTGAGGCGCTTGTTGACCATGGCCATCTCGTCCTTGGTGATCTGCGGCTTGAGGCGCTGGACCTTGCTCGCGAGCTTCGGCAGCGGCACCTCGTTCTCGCCGGTGCCGACGCGCAGCGTCGTGACCGGCACGCCGGGGGCCACCCGCTCGACGCGCTTCTTCTCCGCTGCGAGGAGCTTCTGCACCCGCGAGGTCGGGCCCTCGCCGACGAGGACGACGCCGGGGCGGCCGAGGGCGCGGTAGACCATGGCGGCGGAGCTGATGTCGCCGGCGCGTGCGACGTCGGCGGCGACGGGCTCACGGTCGGTGTACCACCCGCGGCGGATCGAGGTCAGCGCGGCGCCGGCAGCGCCCGCCTGTCCCTCGATCTGGCTGTAGGCGGCCCGCTCGGCTCGCCGGCTCATGATGATCGTCGCGGCGAGAATGCCGAAGAGCACACCGAAGCCGCCGAAGATCCACGGCAGCTTCACGAGGAAGCCGACGAGCACCAGGACGCCGAACGTGACGAGGAACGCCAGGAGCATGTACCAGCCGATGAGCGGGTCTGCCTGCCTCGAGATCCGGTAGACGTCGCGGATCTGGGACAGCCGTCCCTGCTTCTTCTCCTGGGGCGCGCTCGATGCGTCGCCGTCCTTGTTGCGTGCCATGGTGCTCAGGATACGGCGCTCTGTGCGCGGGCCACCAACGACGCCGCCTCCTGGCGGGCGGGCGACTCGGCGGCCTCGGCGAGATGGGCCAGGTGGGCCGGGATCTCGCGGCCCCACTTGCGCATGGCGGTCGCCCAGAGGCGGCCGGCGCGGTAGGACGAACGCACGAGCGGGCCGGCCATGACGCCCTTGAAGCCCATCTCCTCGGCCATCTCGGACCAGTGCACGAACTCCTCGGGCTTGACCCACCGGTCGATCGGGTGGTGCAGCTTCGAGGGGCGCAGGTACTGGGTGATCGTGAGGATGTCGCAGCCGGCGTCGTGCAGGTCGCGGATGGCCTCCTCGATCTCGGTGTCGGTCTCGCCCATGCCGAGGATGAGGTTGGACTTGGTGACGAGCTGCGCCTCGCGCGCCATCGTCAGCACCTTGAGCGACTTCTCGTAGGTGAAGGCCGGCCGGATGCGCTTGAAGATGCGCGGCACGGTCTCGAGGTTGTGGGCGAACACCTCGGGGCGGGCGTCGAAGACCTGCCCGACGAGCTCGGGCTTGGCGCCGAAGTCGGGCGGCAGGATCTCGACGCCGGTGTTGGGGTTGAGCAGGTGGATCTGCCGGATCGTCTCGGCGTAGAGCCCGGCGGCGCCGTCGGGCTGGTCGTCGCGGGCGACGCCGGTCACGGTCGAGTAGCGCAGCCCCATCCGGGCCACCGACTCGGCGACGCGGCGCGGCTCGTCGAGGTCGAGCGCCGTGGGGCGGCCCGTGGCGATGTCGCAGAAGTCGCAGCGCCTGGTGCAGACGTCACCACCGATGAGGAAGGTCGCCTCCTTGTCCTCCCAGCACTCGAAGATGTTGGGGCAGCCGGCCTCCTGGCAGACGGTGTGCAGTCCCTCGGACTTCACCATCGAGTGCAGGGCGGTGTACTCGGGGCCCATCTTCGCCGTGGTGCGGATCCACGAGGGCTTGCGTTCGATGGGGGTCTCGGCGTTGCGCGCCTCGACGCGCAGCAGACGACGGCCGTCGGGAACGACAGACACACGGGCTCCTTGGTCGGGTTTTGCTGCTCCGGACAGGTTACGCCCCATCGCCAACGCTCCCGACCACGCCCGTATGCCGTCGGGGCGCGGGCGGCGCTGACATAGGGGTAGGTCGCGACGGAGGGGTCGGCACCGTCTGCGAGGAGCGGCTCGATCGCCGCCAGCCCGGCCTCGGGCCCGCCGCGGAAGCCGAGCGCCACCGCCCGGCCGAGGGCCACGACCGGCGAGAGCCACAGGCCGAGGAGCACGTCGTAGAGCCCGACGACCTCGGTCCAGTCGACGAGCTGCCTGTCCCAGCGCGAGCGGTCCTGGTCGGCGAGCAGGACGAGCGTGCCGTCGTCGCCGACGCGCGTGTCACGTCGTGCCTGGGTCAGCACCATGAGGCCGAGCAGGCCCGTCACGCCGGGGGCCTCCGGCAGGAGCCGGCGGAGCATGCGTCCCATCCGGATCGCGACGTCGACGAGGTCCTGCCGCACGAGCTCTGCCCCGTTCGGCGCCGTGTGGCCCGTCGTGAAGACGAGGTGCAGCACGTCCGTGACCGCGTGCGGGCGCTCGGGCAGCTCCTCGCGTGACGGCACGCGGTAGGGGATGCGCGCCGTCGCGATCTTCTTCTTCGCGCGGGTGATCCGTGCGGCCATCGTCGACTCCTGCACGAGGAACGCCCGCGCGACCTCCGTGGTGGACAGGCCGCAGACCAGCCGCAGGGTCAGCGCCACCTGCGCCTCGGGCGCGAGCGCCGCGTGGCAGCAGGTGAGGACGAGCCGCAGGCGGTCGTCGGGCACGGTTGGCGGCGACGGTGGTCAGCCAGCCGCCGGGCCGCTGGGGTATGCCGTCGACCGGCCACCGATCGATGGCTCGCTCGAACGCGTCCTGGGTGCACTCCTCGGCGAGGTCGAGGTCTCGTATGACCCGGGCGGTCGAGCCGAGCACGTCGACGATGTAGAAGCCGCCGAGCGTTTCCTTGGTCTCCATGAAGGGGCCGTCGGTCACGACGGGTGCCCCGTCGCCCGAGGCGCGCAGTGTCGTGGCCGACGTGGCCGACTCGAGCTCCTCCCCGCTGAGGCGCCCGGCGCCGGCTGCACGGGAGAAGGCGATGTGGCCCGCCTCCTTGGCCGAGAGCTCCTCGGGCGTCTGTGCGTCCCACTCCTGCTCGCTGCCGTAGATG
>JABFXB010000426.1 GCA_013361975.1 Dermatophilaceae bacterium | reverse complement strand
CCGCACGGAGACGGAGGCGCCGGCCTTCGCCGAGCCGGTCGCGCGGGCCACGACCGCGTGCTCGACCAGCTGCACGACGACCCCCTTGTCGTTCTCGTCGACGACGACCCCGGCGAGCGTCTGACCGACGAACGGGAGCAGCTCGGCGGCCTCGACGGCGTCGGTGCACGCGCGTTCGACGGCGTTGGTGCGGCGGTCGGACGTGGCCATGATGTCGGGCAGCGTCGGCAGCGCCTCGCGCACCCACGCGGGGACCTCCCGGCCCGTCGAGAGCGCCTCGCAGACGAGGAGCCCGAAGCGGTCGACGAGGCGGCGCAGCGGCGCGGTGACGTGGGCGTACGGGTTGGCGACGGCGGCGTGCATCGGCTGCTCGGGCACGGAGCCGACGAACGGCGTGTAGCCGGCGCCCCTGAACAGCGACGTCGCCTCGTGGATGAGCGCCAGGTGCCTGGGGTCCGTCCGGTCGAGGGTGCGGAGGAACTCGCCGTACGCCATGCCGTCGGGCCAGGGCACGCCGGCGGCCGCCGCCTGCCGCTGGAAACGCTTGAGGTCGCGCGGATCCGGTGGGGGCATCGTGCGCAGGATGCCGACCTTGCCCTTGAGCATCAGGTCGGCGGCACCCATGCCGGTGAGGAGCGAGATCTGGGCGTTCCAGTCCTCGGCGGGCAGCACGGGCCGGAAGGAGATGTGGAACGAGCCGTCCTCACCCTCCTCGACCTCCTGCTCCGGCATCGGCAGGCTCGCTCCCCCGCGCTCGCGCTCGAGCGCGATCCGCTTCTCGCCGACCTCCTTGAGCAGCAGGAGGCACTCCTCGGCCGTGCCGGCGTCGATGTCCTTCTGCACCTGCTCGTAGTCGTAGCGGTGCACGCTCTTCACCATGGCGCGCGACACCTCGACGGAGGTTCCCTCGCCGTCGGGTGCCAGCCGGATGTCCCAGACGAAGGCCGGGCGCACCTGGTCGGGCAGCAGGCTGGCGGCCCCCTCGCTCAGCTCGGTGGGGTGCAGCTGCACCCGCTTGTCGGGGCAGTAGACGGTCTGGCCCCGGCGACGGGTCTCGGCGTCGACGGCGCCGCCGGCCTTGACGAAGGCCGGCACGTCGGCGATGGCGTAGCGCACCCGGTAGCCGTCCCCGTCGCGCTCGATCCACATGGCCTGGTCGAGGTCCATCGACGTCGGCGGGTCGATGGTGATGAACGGGACCGACGTCTCGTCCCGCTCGGGCAGGTCGGCGTGGGCGGCGGCCGTGCTCGCCTCGGCCAGCACCTCGGGCGGGAACTGCTCCGGGACCTCGAGCTCGCGGCGCACGGCCTCGAAGCGGTCTGCGAGCTGCCGTGCCACGTCGCCGGGCTGCGTGGCCGGGCGGAAGACGATGTGTCGCTGCGCCATGGCGCCACCCTATGCACGGCAGCCGCTCGTCCCTCCGCGCGTCGCCGGACGTTTTGGGGATTTGCCGGGAGCTGTCCCTAGGCTGACCTCCGTGCTCATCCTGCTCCCGCCGTCCGAAGGCAAGGCCAGACCCCGGCGGGGGTCCTCGCTCGACCTCGGTTCACTGTCCTTCCCCCAGCTCACACCGCTGCGCGAGGCGGTCGTCGACACGGTCGCGAGGCTGAGCGCCGAGCCCGACGCCGCGAACCTGCTCGACCTCAACCCGAACCTCGTCGACGACATCGCCGGCAACACGCGGCTGCACAGCGCCCCGACGGCCACCGCCTCACGCGTCTACTCCGGGGTGCTCTACCAGGCCCTCGACGTCGACTCCCTCGACCCGGCCTCGAAACGCCGCGCGAACCGCTGGATCGTCGTCGTCTCGGCCCTCTTCGGCGCACTCCGCCTCGGCGACCGCGTGCCCGCCTACCGGGTCAACATCTGCAGCACCCTGCCCGAGGTCGGCCACCTCTCCCAGGAGTGGCGCCGCGAGCTGCCGGCGGCCCTCGACGCCGCGGTCAAGCCGCGCGAGCTGATCGTGGACTGCCGGTCGAGCACGTATGCCGGCGTGTGGCGCCCGCGCGACGAGCGCGCCGAGCGCTGGGTCCAGGTCGCAGTGCCGGGCGCGTCGCACATGGCCAAGCACACGCGCGGGCTGGTGACCCGCGAGCTCGTCCAGGGTGAGGCCCCGCGCACCCCCGAGGCGCTTGCCGAGCGCCTGTCCGATCGTTTCGAGGTCGCGCTCACCCCGCCGCCGCGCCCCGGCAAGCCGTGGCAGCTCGCCACCACCCCGAAGACCTGACGTGCTGCTCGACCTCGCCCAGCTCGTCGAGCGTGTGGCGCCGATCCTCGTCTTCCTCGTAGCGATCACCCTCGTCGCCGAGATCTGCGACCTCGCCGGACTCTTCGACGTCGCGGCCCACTACGCCGCACGGCTGGCCAGGGGCCATGTCGTCGTGCTGTGGCTGCTCGTGGTGGTGCTGGCCGTGGCGTCCACGACCGTGCTCAGCCTCGACACGACTGCCGTGCTGCTCACCCCGGTGGCCATCACCGTGGCCCGGCAGGTGGGAGCCTCTCCCCTGCCCTTCGCGATGACGACCTTGTGGCTCGCCAACACGGCCTCCCTGCTGCTGCCGGTCTCCAACCTGACCAACCTGCTCGCGCTGCACCCGTTCGCGGCACTCGACGTGCGCACGCTCGGCTACATCAGACTGATGGCGCTACCGGCAGTGACCGCCGTCGTCGCGACGGTGGCCGTGCTGTGGCTGCTGCACCGGCGCGAGCTGCGTGGCCGCTACGCCACGCCGCCGCTGGCCGAGCCGCACGACCGTCTGCTCACCCGGGTCACCGGGGCGGTCTGCGGTCTCCTTGCCGTCGCGTTCGTCGCCGGTGTGCAGCCCGCCCTGGCCTCCGTGCCCGCCGCGGGCATCCTCGTCGCGGCCACCTACTGGCGCGCTCCCCGGCTGCTCCGCCGCATCCGGATGCCGTGGTTGACCGTCATCGGCATCTGCGTGCTCTTCCTCGTCGTCGACGCGGCCCTGCGGTTCGGTCTCGAGGCCTGGCTGCGCACCGTGGTCGGCTCGGGCGCCGGCGTCGGCGACCTCCTGCGGGTCAGCGGGCTCGGCGCGCTCACGGCCAACGGCATCAACAACCTGCCCGCCTACCTCGCGCTCGAGCCGACCGTGGCCGACGCCCCGGCCCGGCTGGCAGCGCTGCTGGTCGGCGTCAACACCGGCCCGATCGTCACGATGTGGGGGTCGGTCGCGACGCTGCTGTGGGCGCAGCGCTGCCGCTCGGCGGGTCTCGAGGTGTCCGCCCGCCACATCGCCGCCACCGGCCTGCTGTGCGCGGTGGCGGTCACCGCCGCCACCACCCTCACGCTCGCCGCGACCGCCTGACCCGGCACGGCGGCATACGCCCGCGGCCCCGGCACTCACAACCCCACCCGTCGAGTGCCCACTTCCCGACACCCCACCCGTCGAGTTGCTCAGTTCTCCGACACCCCACCCGTCGAGTGCTCAGTTCTCCGACACCCCACCCGTCGAGTGCCCACTTCCCGACACCCCACCCGTCGAGTGCTCAGTTCTCCGACACCCCACCCGTCGAGTGCTCAGTTTTCCGACACCCCACCCGTCGAGTGCTCAGTTTCCGACGCAGGAAAGTGAGCACTCGAGATGGGAGGGGGCCGCGTCGGGTCGAATCCTCGGTTCCCGACGGCGTACGCGTTGGGCCGGCTCAGTGGGTCAGCCGAGCGCGCG
>JABFXB010000144.1 GCA_013361975.1 Dermatophilaceae bacterium | reverse complement strand
GGCTCAGCTCGCGGACTGGGCGATCGCGAGGTCGACGCGGTCGGCGGTGAGCGCGTGCTGGATGACCATCGTCGCGGCGCCGATGACGCCTGCCTGCACGCCCGTGGTGGCCGGGACGATCTGCAGGACCCCCGTGGCGAGGGGGAGGGAGCGGCCGTAGACGACCTCGCGCACGCCGGCGATGAGGCTCTCGCCGGCCTGGACGAGCGAGCCGCCGATGACGATGACCTGCGGGTTGAGCAGGCTCACGCACGTCGCGAGCACCTCGCCGATGGTGCGGCCGGCCTGGCGCACCGACAGGGCGGCGGGGATGTTGCCGCCGCGGACGAGGTCGACGATGTCGCGGTTGGACTCGGCGACGATGTCGATCTCCTTGAGCGCCTTGGAGATCGCCGGGCCGCTCGCGACGGCCTCGAGGCAGCCGACGTTGCCGCAGGAGCAGAGCACGTCGGGGGCGTGGGGTGCGGCGACGTGGCCGAGGTCGCCGGCGGCGCCGACGGCGCCGCGGTGCAGCCGGCCGCCGCTGATGATGCCGGCACCGATGCCCGTGGCGACCTTGACGAAGAGCAGGTGCTCGACATCGGGGTGGGCCATCGCGTGCTCGCCGAGGGCCATGATGTTGACGTCGTTGTCGACGAGCACGGGCACGTCGAAGTCGCGGCGCACGTGCGCCGGCACGTCGTAACCGTCCCAGCCCGGCATGATCGGCGGTCGCATGGGGCGGCCGCTGGAGTGCTCGACGGGACCCGGGACGCCGATGCCGATGCCGATGAGCTCGCGGGGCTGCCGGCCGGCCTGCTCGAGCAGGCGGTGCGTCGCAGCCACGAGCCAGTCGAGCACGACCTCGGGGCCGTCGGTGATGTCGAGGGGCTCGCCGATCTCGCAGATCGGGCGGCCGCTGAGGTCGGTGAGGGCGACCCGGCCGTGCGTGGCACCGAGGTCGGCGCCGACGACGACGCGGGCCTCGGGGTTGAAGGCGAAGCGCACCGGCGGCCGTCCGCCGGTGCTCGCGGCCTCGCCGCTGGGGGCGAGCAGCCCCGTGGCCAGCAGCGCGTCGACGCGGGCGCCGACGGTCGACCGGGCCAGGCCGGTGAGCTTGGCGAGCTCGGCTCGGGTGCGCGGCGTCTCGTCGCGGAGCAGCTGCAGCAGCTCGCCGGCGCCGTTGACGGCGCCACTGACGGCATACGTCGACGACGCTGGCTCGGAATGCATTCTCGAAGTGAAGCACAAGCAACTTACGTATGCCACTCTCTCGACTTTGCGTGTCCGCATACGAAACTTTTGCTTGACGAGCCGACAAAAGTGGGCAACGGTGTGACGCATGGAATCTCGAGGACGAGACGTCACCGGCGCACCGCTGCTGCGAATGACCAACGTGGTCAAGCGTTTTCCCGGGGTCGTGGCGCTCGGCGGCGTCGACCTCGACGTGCTGCCCGGTGAGGTGCACTGCCTGCTCGGCCAGAACGGCGCGGGCAAGAGCACGCTCATCAAGGTGCTCGCGGGCGTCCACCAGTCCGACGAGGGAACGCTCGAGTGGCTCGGTGACGAGGTCTCCCTCCACCACCCGCAGGCGGCCATGGACCTCGGCATCGCGACGATGTACCAGGAGCTCGACCTCGTCGAGGGCCTGACCGTCGCCGAGAACATCTTCCTCGGCCACGAGCCGGCCCGGTTCGGCTTCTCGCAGCGCACCGCCGCCCGCCGTGAGGCGGCCTCCCTGCTCGCCCGCCTGGGGCACCCGGAGATCTCGCCGTCCGCCGAGGTCGGCACCCTCTCCGCCGCCGCGTGCCAGATCGTGAGCATGGCGCGGGCGCTGTCGCGCGACGCGCGCCTCATCATCATGGACGAGCCGTCGGCCGTGCTCGACGCCGGTGAGGTCGACCAGCTCTTCCGCGTCATCGCCGAGGTCACGGCCCAGGGCGTTGCCGTCGTCTACATCTCCCACCGTCTCGAGGAGATCCGCGAGATCGGCGACCGCGTCACGGTGCTCAAGGACGGCCGCACGGTCGCCACCGGGCTCGACGCCAAGACCACGCCGACGCAGGAGCTCATCCGGCTCATGACCGGCCGCTCGATCGAGTACGTCTTCCCGACGAAGCCCGAGCTCGACGTCGACGCCGAGCCGGTGCTGCGTATCGAAGGGCTCACGCGCGCAGGCGAGTTCGCCGCCGTCTCGTTCGACGTGCGACCCGGCGAGGTCGTCGGCCTCGCGGGGCTCGTCGGCTCGGGACGATCCGAGATCGTCGAGACGATCTTCGGCGCCCGCAAGGCCACCGGCGGCACCGTGCGTGTCGACGGGAAGGCGGTGCGTGCCGGCTCGGTGGCTGCCGCCGTCGCCGCCGGCATCGGGCTGTGCCCCGAGGAGCGCAAGAGCCAGGCCCTCGTGCTCGGCGCCTCGCTCGCGTCCAACATCACGCTCGCGACCCTCCCGCGCTTCTCACGGGCCGGCCTGCTCGACGGGTCCGCCGAGGTCGAGGAGGCCGAGAAGCTGCTCGAGTCGCTCGACGTGCGTCCGCGGGGTGTGCACCGCGAGTCGCGCACGCTCTCGGGCGGCAACCAGCAGAAGGTCGTCCTCGCCCGCTGGCTGCTGCGCGGCTGCCGGGTGCTGCTCCTCGACGAGCCGACGCGCGGCGTCGACGTCGGGGCGAGGTCCGAGATCTACGGCCTCATCCGCCGTCTCACCGACGAGGGCGTCGCCGTCGTCGTCGTCTCCAGCGAGATCCCCGAGGTGCTCGGGCTCGCCAACCGGGTGCTCGTCCTCGCCGACCGCACCGTCCGCCACGAGGGACCGGCCGACGAGCTCGACGAGCACGCCGTCCTCGACATCATCCTGAAGGGAGACGCGGCATGAGCGCCGACGTCACGAAGGCCGATCAGGCTGCAGCAGAGAGCGCCGAACCCGCGGGGGCGCGACCGGGCGCCGCGACGACCGGGCCCGCCGTCGGCGGGGCGGCGTCCCGGGCCGCCAACCGGCAGGGCGGCCTCGCAGGCTTCCTCAGCGGCCCCGCCGGCCGCAGCGCCGGCCTCGTGCTCGCCCTGGTGCTGCTCGTCGTCGTCGGGATCGTCACCGCCGGAGACCGGTTCGCCAGCCCCGACAACGCCTTGACGATCCTGCGCCTCGGCGCCACGATCGGCGTCGTCAGCGTCGGCATGACCTTCGTCATCTCGGGCGGCGGCATCGACCTGTCCGTCGGCGCCATCGTCGCGCTCTCCTCCGTGTGGGCCACGACCGTCGCCACCCAGGCCATGGCCGAGAACCACCACTGGATCGTCATGGTCATCGCGGCCGTCGCGGTCGGCGCAGGCTGCGGCCTGGTCAACGGGGTGCTCGTCGCGTACGGGCGGATAGCCCCGTTCATCGTCACGCTCGCCATGCTCGCCGCCGCCCGCGGCCTCGCGGAGCTCATCGCCAAGCGGCGCACCCAGATCGTCAAGGACCGCGGCTTCATCGAGTTCTTCGGCGGCAGCGTGCTCGGCGTCCCCGTCCTCGTCATCGTCTTCGCGCTCGTCGCCGTCGCCGGCTGGGTGTTGATGGGCCGCACCACGTTCGGCCGGCGCACCCTGGCTATCGGCGGCAACCCCGAGGCGGCGCGGCTCGCCGGCATCCGGGTGCAGCGCCAGACGATGTACCTCTACGTCCTGCTCGGCATCGCCTGCGGCATCGCGGCCGTCATGATCATGGCC
>JABFXB010000230.1 GCA_013361975.1 Dermatophilaceae bacterium | reverse complement strand
CTGACGCAGTACCTCGACGCCGACAACATCTTCGACTGCACGAAGAAGGGCTTCGCGTTCTTCGAGGCGGAGTTCGACCAGCCCTACCCGTTCGCGAAGTACGACCAGATCTTCACGCCCGAGTACAACATGGGCGCGATGGAGAACGCCGGCGCCGTCACGTTCACCGAGATCTACGTCTTCCGCTCCAAGGTGTCCGAGGCGAAGGTCGAGCGTCGCGCCCTGACGATCCTGCACGAGCTGGCCCACATGTGGTTCGGCAACCTCGTCACGATGAAGTGGTGGGACGACCTGTGGCTCAACGAGTCGTTCGCCGAGTGGGCGTCGACGACGTGCCAGGCCGAGGCCACCGAGTGGACGAGCGCGTGGACCACCTTCGGCACGTCCGAGAAGGCGTGGGCCTACACCCAGGACCAGCTCTCCTCGACCCACCCGATCGCGGCGGACATGCGCCACCTCGAGGACGTCGAGGTCAACTTCGACGGCATCACGTACGCCAAGGGCGCGTCGGTGCTCAAGCAGCTCGTCGCGTACGTCGGCCGTGAGCCGTTCGTCGCCGCGCTGCGTGAGTACTTCAAGAAGCACGCCTGGAGCAACACCACGCTCTCGGACCTGCTCGGCGAGCTCGAGAAGGCCTCGGGCCGCGAGCTGACCGAGTGGAGCAAGCTGTGGCTCGAGACGGCCGGCGTCAACACGCTGCGCCCGGTGTTCGAGGTCGACGCAGACGGGCGCTACAGCTCGTTCGCGATCACCCAGACCGCCACCGAGGAGTACCCGACGCTCCGTCCGCACCGCATCGGCATCGGCCGGTATGCCGTCCGCCGGGGTGCCGCCGGCGACGTGCTCGAGCGCGTCGGCTACGACGAGGTCGACGTCGCGGGCGAGCGCACCGACATCGCCGAGCTCGTCGGCCAGGAGCAGCCCGACCTGCTGCTGCTCAACGACGACGACCTCGCGTACGGCAAGATCCGCCTCGACGAGCGGTCGCTCGCGACGGCGCTCTCGCTGCCCCGCGGCTTCCACGACTCCCTCCCGCGCTCGCTCGTGCTCGGTGCGACGTGGGACATGACCCGCGACGGCGAGATGCCGGCCCGCGACTTCGTGCGGTTCGTCCTCGAGTCGCTGCCGGGCGAGACCGACTCGACCCTGCTGCGCGTCCTCATCGGGCAGGCGTCGACGGCCGCCCGCCTCTACACGGCGCCGGAGCACCGCGCCGAGGTCTCGGCCCTGCTGTCGTCCTCGCTGCGCTCGCTCGCCGACTCGGCCGAGCCGGGCAGCGACGCGCAGTTCCAGCTCGTCGAGGCGTGGGCGGGCAGCACGTCCGACCGCGCCGACGAGGCTCGGCTGCGGGCGCTGCTGTCGGGCGAGGAGGCGCTGCCCGACCTGACGGTCGACACCGAGCTGCGCTGGACCTTCACCAAGGCGCTCGCCGCCATCGGGGCCGCCGACGAGGCCGAGATCCAGGCCGAGCTCGACCGTGACCCGACGGCCACGGGCAAGGAGCGCGCCGCCGAGGCGCTCGCGGCCCGTCCGACCGCCGAGGCGAAGGCCGACGCCTGGGCCAGGGCGGTCGAGCGCAACGACCTGTCGAACCAGATGGTGGAGGCGATCGGTGCCGGCTTCCGTCGCAGCACCGAGCTGTCACTGCTCGAGCCGTACGTCGAGCGCTACCACGCCATGCTCGTCGACGCCTGGGCCGAGCGCAGCGTCGCCATCGGCGAGCGCGTCGTCGGCGGGTTCTACCCCTTCGCCCTCGCGAGCGAGCAGCTCAAGGCGGCGTCCGACGCGTGGCTCGCCGACCACCCCGACGCCGCCGCAGGGCTGGTGCGTACCGTGGCCGAGAACCGCGACACGATCGCGCGGGCGCTCGCAGCACAGGAGCGCGACCGCCGCGGATGACGGTCCGCGTCGGGGGCGGCCCGACACCATCGAGCCGCCCCGACGCGTTCACCCCTCGACGACCCCTTCCCCGTCGCGCGCACGCGCCGGCGGCCGATCCACCCGAACCCGACCCCCGACTGAGACCCTGTGATCCACGCCTTCACGAACCTCACTGCACTCTCCACCGCCGACGGCACGCCGCCGCCCTCGCCCTCCCCGACTCCCTCGCAGGAGCTCCCCTTGGACCTCTCGATGCCCGACCTCTCGAGCCTGACCTGGTCCGGTGTCGGCGACTGGCTCGTTGGCACACCCCTGCTCATCCTCACCGTGCTCGCGGTCGGCCTGCTCGCCCGGTTCCTGCTCCACCGGCTCATCAACCGGGTGGTGACGACGGCGACGTCACGTCGGGCCGAGCGCATCGCGAGCCTGCCCGGTGCGGGCCGCGCGCTCCAGGCCGTCGGCGTCGCCAACGTGCGCCACGTGCAGCGGACCCAGACCATGGGCGCGCTCCTCAAGAGCATCACGACCTTCGTCGTCGGCGGCATCACCGCCCTGACCGTGCTTTCGCTCGTCGGCATCCCGCTGGGGCCGATGCTCGCCTCCGCGAGCGTCGGCGGCGTCGCCCTGGCGTTCGGCGCCCAGAGCCTCGTCAAGGACTTCCTCTCCGGCGTCTTCATGATCGTCGAGGACCAGTACGGCGTCGGCGACGTCATCGACACCGGCGAGGTCGTCGGCACGGTCGAGAACGTCTCGCTGCGCGTGACCCAGCTGCGCGACGCCGACGGCATGACGTGGTACGTCCGCAACGGCGAGATCATCCGCATCGGGAACAAGACGCAAGGCTGGTCGACGGCCATCGTCGACATCGCCATCGCCTACGACCAGGACGTCGAGAAGGCGATCTCCGTGATCCGGGACGTCGTCAGCGTGATGGACGCCGACGGCGCCTACAAGGACATCCTCCTCGAGCAGCCGAACGTCGTCGGCGTCGAGTCGATCGCCAACGGCGCCATCACGATCCGCGTCATCGCCAAGACCATGGCCAACGAGCAGTTCGGGGTGCAGCGCGAGATGCGCGAGCGGATCAAGGTGGCCCTCGACCGGGAGGGGGTGCGCAGCCCGATGCCGATGCTGCCGCCCTTCGGCGGAACCCCTCACAAGTGAGCGGTCCGAAGGCTCTGGGAGACTGGCCGGCGTGACCTACTACGACGACTTCGGCGGCCACGAGACCTTCGCCAAGCTCGTGCGCGAGTTCTACCGGGGCGTCGCCGAGGACGAGCCGCTGCGCGCGCTCTACCCGGAGGACGACCTCGGCCCGGCCGAGGAGCGCCTGCGGATGTTCTTCGAGCAGTACTGGGGCGGCCCGACCACGTACTCCGAGCAGCGCGGCCACCCGCGCCTGCGGATGCGGCACATGCCCTTCCAGGTCACCCCAGACATGCGTGACCGGTGGCTGCTGCACATGATGAACGCGGTCGACACGCTCGAGCTCTCCCCCGAGAACGACGACCGCCTGCGCGACTACCTCACTCGCGCCGCGTACTCCCTCGTCAACACCCCGGGGCCCGACGGCACCTTCTGAGCGGCCCGGGCGGGCACGAACTCACAGCAAGTCACAGCCCGTTCACGGCTCGCGGGACGGGTCGCTGGTGTTCGCTGGTTCCAGCCAACCGGAACCGGGCTGCGCGCCCCGCGCACGACGAGAAGGATGCGACATGGTGTCGATCAACAAGAAGGCTGCGAGCGTGGCGGCGGTCGGTGCCGCGGCCGCCGTCATCGGGCTCGGCATCTCCCAGGTGGCGCGGGCCGACGACGCGAC
>JABFXB010000109.1 GCA_013361975.1 Dermatophilaceae bacterium | reverse complement strand
CTCGGCTCGCCGCCCTCGAGGACGGAGACGGCCGAGTTGGTGGTACCGAGGTCGATGCCGACGGCACGTGCCATGGGTGACTCCTTGATGGTCTGGATGGGTCCGGTGTTGCCGGTCCCGGGGTAGCTGTCCGGAAACTGGCCCTCGCTCAATGTGCTCCGACCGGCCCGTGATTGTCAAAGCCGGACTCGCAAATCTTGCGTTCACCTGACTCAACTTCGGGTCTGCGCGGATTGTTCCCGGCGTCCACGGCATGGCCGCGGCCGCCTGCCCGTTCCTGGGGCGGGTGGAGCCCAAGATGTTCCTCAAGGCGGTGTCGGTCGCTGAGATCGCCACGGGCACAGCGCTGTTGCTGCCCTTGTGCCCAACCGCCTGGCGGGTGCGGCGCTCACCGCGTTCTCCGGTGGGCTCGTGGGGCTCTACCTCCGGATGCCGAACCTGCGCCGGCCGGGCAGCGTGTGGCCCTCACCCCACGGCATCGCCGTCAGCAAGGACGCCTGGCTGCTCGGCATCGGCACGAGCCTGCTGCCCTCATGACGAGGGCGGCCCCGGGATGCGGACGCTCGACACGGTCGTCAGCACGGGGTGCGCGTCGTCGCCGTCGCGCACCTCGCCGCCTCGCCAGATGATCGAGAGGTCGCGGCCCTGGACGGTCAGCTCGGCCAGGCAGTTGTCGAACCACGGGCCGTCGGTGACCCGCCAGGGGTAGGCGGGGTCGGGCACGTGCTTGGAGCGGCCGGCGACGAACCGCATCGGCTTCACCAGGCCACGAGCGAAGAGCGACATCATGGCGCGAACGCCCCGCGGCATCGGGTTGCGGATGGGCGAGCAGACCGCCTGGACGATGCGTGACCGGGCGCCGTGGCGCGACCGGGCGTCGACGACCTCGGCGACGTAGGAGTTGTGCACGTCGCCCGACAGGAAGACGACGGTGGCCGGCGGCCTGCCCCGCTCTCCCCGCGCCACCTGCATGACCGACTCGAAGACCTCGACGAAGCCCTCGTTGAAGGCCGCCCAGTGCTCGAGGTCGATGGCCTGGCGGGCCTTCTCGGCGCCCTGGGCGATGAGCCGGCCGTGGGTGCCCATGGCGAGCACCTCGTCGATCGCCTCGAAGTCGTGCAGGCCCGGTGGCAGCATGAACGGCAGCGAGGTGCCGATGAGCAGGTGCTCCACGTCGCCGGTGAGCTGCTCGTCGAGCCACCGCATCTCGTCGGGGTCGAGCATCGACCGGTGGTGCGGCTCGAGCACCCGCGCGGCGCGGGAGTCGACGACGACGAGCCGGCTGTCGCCGAGGTCGCGCCGGAAGCTCCAGCGGTAGACCTCCGGGTGCCGGTCGGAGCGGCGCGCGAGGTCGAAGACGGCGTCGGTCAGGTCGAGCTCGGAGCTGCCGTCGACCCAGCTCCCCCTCGCCGCAAGCACCTTCGCGTAGATCTCGTCGTCGGCCAGCTGGCCCGGCGACAGGTTGCCGATGTGCTGGTAGACCCAGTACGACGAGAGCCCGCCCATGAGGCGCTCGTGCCACCACGCCGTCCGGTTGATCTCCTGGTGCCACGTCCACGACGTGTTCCAGTCGTCACGGATGTCGTGGTCGTCGAAGATCATGCAGCTCGGCACCGTCGACAGCAGCCAGCGGTTGGCGTCGTCGTTCCAGGCGAGCCAGTAGAGGTGGGCGTACTCCTCGTAGTCCTTGATCTCCTCACCCGGCGGCTGCTCGATGTCGCGGCGGCGCGCGATGAACTCGCGCATCGCCTCGGACGTCTCGTCGGCGTAGACCTGGTCGCCGAGGAAGGCCACGAGGTCGGGCCACTCCTCCTCGCCCCGGGACAGGGCGAGCGCCAGGGTGCGCAGGGCGTCCACGCCGTTGGTGCGGTGGCCCTCACGGTCGTGCGGCACCGTCGTGCGGCACGACCCGAAGAGCAGGCGGGTCGGGCGCGAGCGGTCGATCGTGCGGATGCGGGACGGCGGGAAGGGGCTGTCGGGCTCGGGCCACGCGAGGGCGCCGTCGACCGAGACCGTGTAGTCCCAGCTGCCGCCGGGCTCGAGGCCGTCGACGACGACGAGCGCGTAGTGGTGTCCCTTGACCGAGAAGGTCGGAGCGCTCCACGAGCGGCCGTCGGCCTCCACGGCGACCCGGGCCGGTCCCGGCGTCTCGACCCACACGGTCGCGTCAGTCTCGCCGACGTAGCGCAGCATGGGCCCGAGGACGAGGGGACGCTCTTGGTCGGTCATACCCAAGGCTTACTGCACGCGGGCCTGCCCGTGGGAGGAATCGCCTGTCAGGTCGCTGTGCGGTCACGGAGGTGCGTGCCGAGGAAGGCCAGTGTGCGCTCCCACGCGTCGGCGGCCACCTCCGCGTTGTACTTCGACGGCGAGGCGTCGTTGAAGAACGCGTGGCCCACCCCGTGGTAGACGCGCGCCGTGAAGTCGACGCCGGCTTCCGCCATGCGTCCCTCGAGCTCGGGGACACCGTCGGTGATCACGTGGTCGTCCTCGCCGTAGAAGGCGAGGACCGGGCAGGCGATCGTCGCCGGGTCGGCGTGCTCGGGGAACGTGCCGTAGAAGGGGACCGCCGCCCGCAGCCGGGCGTCCGCGGCCGCGAGGGCGAACGCGTACGTGCCGCCGAAGCAGAAGCCGACGACTGCGACCCGCCCGTCGACACCCGGCTCCTCCACGAGCGCGTCGACGACCGCCGTGAGGGCGGGCACGGCCCAGGCGGCGAACTCCGGCTGGCGGGCCGGTGTCGTGGCCGCGCGCATCTCGGGCTGGGCCGCCAGACGCTGCTCCTCGGTGCCCCGCGACACGAGGTCGAAGAGGCGCGCGCCGACGTCGGGAGTGAGACCGACGTGCCGCAGCAGGTCGGGCGCGACCGCGACGTAGCCCTGGGCCGCGAAGCGGTCGGTGACGTCCTTGACGTGGTCGGCCAGGCCCCAGATCTCCTGGATGACGACGACGGCGCCGCGCGGCTCGCCCGACGGGTCGGCGCGGTAGGCGGTGAGGTCGTGCTCGGGGAAGTCGGTCATCGTGCCCATGGGACAGTCCTACCCCTCGACTGTCCGCAGGTGGGAGCACGGCGCCGTGTCAGACCACGTCCAGAACTGAGCACTCGACCGAACCGTCAGTCGAGTGCCCACTTTCCGACGTCGAGAACTGAGCACTCGACCGAGCCGTCAGTCGAGTGCCCACTTTCCGACGTCGAGAACTGAGCACTCGACCGAACCGCCAGTCGAGTGCCCACTTTCCGACGTCGAGAACTGAGCACTCGACTGGTTGTCAGCCGGTGACGTCCGCGGCGCCGCCCGTCGTCACCACCCTCGTCACCACACCGTCGTCACCACCGTCGTCACCACCGTCGTGACCGACGGCGTGCGCGGGGTCGACGAGAAACCGAACCGGCACGGCGGGTCGACGGGCGCCAGACCGCCGAGCGGCGAGCCCTCGAGGCTGCCGGTCATCGCCACCACCCGGTGCAGATCGGTCGCGCCGTAGAACTCCCGCCGTCCCTCGAGGGCCGTGCCGCGGGTCCGCACCCCCCGCAGCGCGACTCGTGCCACGGGGTCGACCACGGTGGCCCACGCGGGGCTGGCGGCGACACGAGAGGGGACGGCGCGCAGCAGCCGCCCCAGCGGCATACGCGGGCCGACCGACAGGTCGAGGGTCAACGACGGCGAGCGGACCTGCCAGGCGTCCCCGACCCGGTTCACCTCGAACGGCTCGAGGCGCACCTCGTCGAAGGAGTAGGTCGTCTCGATGAACGCGGCGACCTCGGCCGTCGGCGCGAGCAGCAGGCGGTGGCCGGCCGGTGTCTCGATCATCGCGTCGCCGAAGGACCCGAGGGGCGTGCGTTCCCACGACCCGAGGACGACGCGCACGCCGGAGGTCGAGCCGACACCGGCGATGCGCCCGTGGAAACGGTGGATGCTCATGCGGCGCGGTTCACCGTCTCGTTGATGCCCTCGACGATCTTGGAGTAGTCGTCGGTGGGCGACCCGCCGAGCACCGACCCCCACGCCGGCACGAGCTCGGCGCCGTAGCGGTGGCCGTAGCCGTCGGGCGGGTCGTGGCCGACGGCCATGTCGGTCGTCAGCTGCCAGAAGGTGACGAACGGCATCCACGTGACGTCGGGGTTGACGTCGCGCCCCCGCGGCTCGCGCAGCCAGTCGGGCTCGGCGCCGAGCAGGGCCGGGTTCCACCACACGACGGGGTCGGAGGGGTGCTGCGCGTAGACGAAGCGGGGGAAGTCCCACGTGCCGTAGTCGCGGCCGTAGTAGTCGTGGGTCAGCTGGTCGCCGCTCGCGGCGAAGCGGATGTGCCGACCGTCGTCGACGACCGGCACGATCTCGGGTGAGCCCTCGGTGCGGCGCGCGGTCAGCGATTTCGCGATGCCGGTGAAGCTCGGCGTGCCCACCCACACCCCGCCCTGGGCCCGCCTCATCATGTCGTCGGCGTCGGCGAAGGCGGCCTGGCCCCCGTAGGCGCCCAGCGACTCGCCGCCCACGACGAGCTGGGGACGCTCGTCCTCGGGAAGCGCCCGCCACACGGCGTACACCTTGTCGAACAGCGCCTTGCCCGCCTCGCGGGGCGTGTCGCGGTCGGTCATGATCGACATCGCACTCGGCAGGTAGGAGTACTGCATCGCGGCGATCGCGCTGTCGCCGTCGGCGAGGTACTCGACCGACTGCGCCGACCAGTCGTCGACCCAGCCGGTGCCGGTCGTCGTGAAGACCGCCAGCACCCGACGGTGGAACGCGTTGGTGCGCTTCAGCTCTGCCACGACCGCGTCCGCGACGTCGGAGACGGTGCGGTCGCCGGTGCGACCCGCATACGCGCGGATCGGGTCGATGGCGCCGCGTCCCGTCGCCCGCGAGATCTCCGAGGCCGTCGGGGCGCTCGTGACGAACATCTGGCCCTGGTAGCCGAGGGTGTCGTAACGCTCGAAGGACCCGACGCCGCCTGACAGCAGCGGCGACCTGGGTGCGGTGCGACCGGTCGGCGAGCTCGAGTTCACCTGGGCGGCGACGCCGGCGAACGCCTGCATTCCGCGGTGGAACAGCACGCTGTCGGTCACCCAGGCCGTGGCGAGCGCGACGACGACCACGGCGACGACGCTGGCGAGGGCCCGCGGCAGCACCTGCCCCGCGGCCTCCGCGAGGTGGTGCGTCGCGCTGCGCAGCCCCCGCGCGATGGCGAGGAAGACGACGGAGATGACGGTGGCGAGCGCGAGGGCGAGAGCCCAGTCGACGGGGGCGAGGGGAGCCAGCCGCACGACCGCCGCGGTGCGGGCCTGGGCGCGCACGTTCGAGACGGTGAGTCCGAGCACGGCCACCGCGCCGAAGACGGGGGCGGCGACGAGCAGCCAGTGCCGGGCCTCACCACTGACCATGACACGCAGGTCGATGAGCCGGGCGACCGTGCGCACCACCCACGCGACCGTGACCCCGAGGCCGTAGCCGGCGACGGCGCAGAGCCCGCTGATGAGGCCCTGGTAGTACCACGTGCGCGGCAGCAGGCTGGGCGACATCGACGTGAGGAAGAACGCCGCGCCGAAGAGCAGGCCCGTGCGCGACAGGTGCCACCACGGGCGGCCGGCGCGCTCTGGCGCGCGCGGACCGGACCCCTGGGACATGCCTCAACAGTAGGTGGGAGCGCCGGTCGCCCGCCTCCGGATTGCCCCCTACGGGAGCACCCCGACCGCAACGCCCGAAGACCGCTCCCCCGGCGCGCCCGCCGCCCGGCCCGGCGACCGGCCCGGCGACCGGCCCGGCGACCGGCAGGATGGGGGCATGCGCCACCCCGACGAACGGATCACGACGTACACCCGTGACGGACTCACCTTCGACGTCACCGACACGGGCCCGCTCCGGGGCGAGGTCGTCGTGCTGCTCCACGGCTTCCCGACCGATCGCTCGAGCTGGGACCGCGTCGCCGGCCGCCTGCACGACGCGGGGCTGCGAACCCTCGCCCCCGACCAGCGCGGCTACTCGCCGGGTGCGAGCCCGGGCGACCTCGGGGCGTACCGCCTCGAGGAGCTCGTGGCCGACGTGGTCGCGCTCGTCGACGCGTCGGGGCGCGAGCGGGTGCACCTCGTCGGGCACGACTGGGGCGGTGCCCTCGCGTGGCTCGTCGCCGCGAACCACCCCGAGCGCATCGCCACGCTGACCGTGCTGTCGACGCCCCACCCGGCCGCGATGGGCCGGGCGTGGCGCCGGGGCCTCGAGCAGAAGCGCAAGTCGTGGTACATGGCCGCCTTCCAGGTGCCGTGGGCCCCTGAGCGGGCCCTCGCAGCGACCTTCCACTCCGTGCTGGCGCGCAGCGGGCTGCCCACCGACGACCGCCGGAGGTATGCCGCCCGGCTGGCTCGGGCCGACGCGCTCGCCGGCCCGATCAACTGGTACCGCGCCGCCCGCACCTCGCACGTGCGAGCCCACCGGGTCGACGTGCCGACGACGTACGTGTGGGGCAGTCGCGACCCGTTCCTCGGACGCACCGCCGCCGAGCTGACCCGCGCGCACGTGACGGGCGACTACGAGTTCGTCGAGCTCGACGCCGGGCACTGGCTGCCCGAGACCCGCGACGACCAGGCGGCCGCCGCCATCGTGCGCCGCATCACGCGCGATGTGGGGAACACGGACGGGCGCCGGTAGGTTCCACTCCCGTGAAGATCGACATCTGGACCGACATCGTGTGCCCGTTCTGCTACCTCGGCAAGCGACGCCTCGAGGCCGCCATCGCGCAGTTCGAGCACGCCGACGAGCTCGAGGTCCAGTGGCACAGCTTCGAGCTCGACCGCAACGCTGAGCCGGTGTCGGGCGTGCCGCTCGTCGACCTCATCGCCGCCAAGTACGGCACCAGCCGCGACCAGGCCGTCGCCCAGCACCAGTCGATGGCGGCTGCCGCGGCCGAGCTGGGGCTCGAGTTCAACTGGGAGCAGGCCCGCTACGGCAACACCTTCGACGCGCACCGCGTCGTCCACCTCGCCGCCGACCAGGGACTCGCCGCCGCCGCCCAGGAGCGGCTGATGCGCGCGTACTTCACCGAGGGGCTGGCCGTCGGTGACCGCGAGACCCTCATCGGCCTCGCCACCGACATCGGCCTCGACGCCGGCGCCGTGCGCGACATGCTCGAGTCCGACGACTACGGCAACCACGTGCGCAGCGACGAGGCCACCGCCAAGATGCTCGGCATCGAGTCGGTGCCGTTCTTCGTGCTCGACCGCAAGTACGGCGTCTCCGGCGCCCAGCCGGTGGAGGTCTTCACGCAGGCCCTCGAGACCGCCTGGGCGCACCGGCACGAGGTGCCCGAGCCGGTGGCCGTCGGCGGCGGCTGCGGCGGCGGCTGCGGCGCCGGTGGGTGCGGGGGCGCCTGCGGCGCCTGACGTCGACACCCCGTGGTGCGCCAACCCGCCCGCACGGCCTCCGGACGCGTAAGGTACCGGTCGCCGGTCGACGAAAGGCGCTCATGGGCAGGCACAACGACCCCGCGGACCGCGGTTCGCGGCGCGCCGTGGTGCTGACGCTGGTCGCCTCCGCGCTGCTCGTGCTCGGCGGCGTCGCGGTGCTGCGCTCGGCGGGCGACCTGCGCCTGCACCATGCAGGGCAGTCCTCCCCGACGGTCAGGAGCACGATCGGCGCGACCGAGGAGACGTCCCCGCCGGCGACGTCCTCGTCCTCTGGCCCGCCGGCGCCGGCGACGTCCTCGCCCGCCCCGCCACCGTCGTCACACACCGGGCAGCCCAGGACCTCGCTGACCAGGGCCCGCGACGACGTGGCGCGCGCCGTCGTCTCGATCGTCAACGCAGAGCGCGCCCGTGCCGGCTGCGCGCCGGTCACGGTCCACGTGCTGCTCGCCCGAGCCGCCCAGGACCACAGCGACGACATGGCGGCCCGGGCCTACTTCTCCCACACGAGCCCCGACGGGCGCACCTTCGCGCAGCGCATCCGGGCCGCGGGGTGGGCAGGTGGGGCGCTCGCCGAGAACATCGCGGCGGGCCAGGCCGACGCGGTCGCGGTCATGAGGGACTGGATGGGCAGCGCGGGCCACCGCGCCACCATCCTCAACTGCGCCTACCGCAACATCGGCGTCGGCTACGCGACGGGCGGCCCCTACGGCACGTACTGGACCCAGGCCTTCGGGGCGTAGTCCCCCTAGGTTGGGCACATGCAGCCGTGGCACTCGCAGGACCAGCACGTCGTCCGCCTCGACTGGGGTCCCACGGCCGCCGAGGAGCTGACCGCGTATGCCGTCGCCTCCGGTTCGCCGGTGTGCGCCGTCATCGTCGACGTGCTGAGCTTCACGACGTGCGTGTCGGTCGCCGCGGACCGTGGCACGACCGTCCACCCCTATCCGCGGAGGGACGACGGGGCACGCGCCTTCGCCGCCGAGCGGCGCGCGACCCTCGCGGTGCCGCGCAGCCGGTCACGTGCGGAGGGTGGCGTGAGCCTCTCGCCCTCGTCGATCCGGGCGGCCGACGCGTTGCCCGACCTCGTGCTGCCCTCCCCGAACGGGTCGACCATCGCCTCGGGCCTCGCGGGAGCCGGCGCCCAGGTGGTCGCGGCGTCGCTGCGCGACCGCTCGGCGGTCGCTGCCTGGCTCGTCGACTGGCTCGACTCGACGGTGGGCGCGACGACGCCTCCCGCCGTCGTCGTGGTGCCGGCCGGGGAGCGTTGGCCCGACGGCTCGCTTCGGCCGGCCGTCGAGGACCTCTGGGGAGCGGGCTCGGTCGTCGCGGCCCTCGCGGGCCGGCTCGAGCACCGCGCCGGCCCGCTGCTGTTGAGCCCGGAGGCCGAGGCGTCCGGCACCGCCTGGCTCGCGGTCGAGGACCGGCTCGACGAGGCCCTCGCGAGCTGCGCCAGCGGCCGCGAGCTGGTCGAGCAGGGCTGGCCCGACGACGTCGCCGTCGCGGCGGAGCTCGACACGTCGGAGGCGGTGCCGGTGCTTGCGGACGGCGCCTTCACGGCATACGGCCGCTGACACCGCCGCCGGGCAGCGGCGCTACTGCCCGATCGCCGTCCAGAAGGCCGAGGCAGCGCGGGACGGACGGCCGGTGCGGCGCTCCGACCAGTCCGCCGACGTCATGAGCGCGGTCACCGCGTTGACCCCGATCCAGCGCAGCGGCTCGGGCTCCCAGTCGCGCGACGTGCGCCCGGCCCACGGGAGCGTCGCGAGGCCCTCCGGGTCGTCGCCGCTGATCATCGCGGCGAGCGTGCGGCCCGCGAGGGCCGAGGTGGCGACGCCGTCGCCGACGTAGCCGCCCGCGAAGGCGAGGCCGGTGTGGCGGTCGTGACGCACCGACGGGAACCAGTCGCGGGGGACGCCGAGGTTGCCGCCCCAGGCGTGGGTGAAGGTGACGCCGCCGAGCACCGGGAAGAGCTCGACGAGGATCCGCCGCAGGCTCGCGTGGACGCGCTCGTCGCGGTCGTAGAGCGGCGACACCTTGGAGGCGTAGTGGTACGGCGCGCCCCGGCCGCCGAAGGCGATGCGGCCGTCGCGGGTGCGCTGCCCGTAGATGGTCAGGTGCCGGTTGTCGGCGAAGGTGGTGCGGCCCTCGAGGCCGATCTGGGCCCACACGTCGTCGGGCAACGGCTCGGTCGCCGTCATGAGGGAGTAGATCGGCGCGATGGCGCGGCGCCGCCCGGCGACGGTCGGGGTGTAGCCCTCGGTGGCCAGCACGACGTGTTCCGCCCGCAGCGTGCCGTGGGGCGTGACGACGCGGCGGCTGCGGACGTCGACGGCGCTCGTGCGCTCGTGGATGACGACGCCACGGCGCTCGACGGCGTCGGCCAGGCCGCGGACGAGCCGGGCGGGGTGGATCGCCGCGCAGTGCGGCGTGAACGAGCCACCGAGCGCGTCGGTGACCGCGGCGATCTGCGTCACCTCGTGCGGATCGAGCAGCCGGTGGTCATCCTCGCCGAAGCCCCACGCGCGGTGGTCGGCGGCGTCCTCGCGGAGGCGCTCGAGCTGGGCGGGGTTGCGTGCGACGGACAGGTAGCCGCCCTGGTCGAAGTGGCAGTCGATGCCCTCGGCCTCGGTGATCTGCCCGATCTCGGCGACCATCTCGTGCAGGCGGTGCTGCATCCGCACCGCGGCATCGCGACCGCGCTCGACGGCCATCCGCTTGAGCGAGGCGGGGAAGAGGGCGGAGCACCAGCCGCCGTTGCGCCCCGAGGCGCCGAAGCCGGCGACCTCCTTCTCGATGACGGCGACGCGGATCGTCGGATCGGCCGAGACGAGGTGGTATGCCGTCCACAGCCCGGTGTAGCCGGCACCCACGATCGCGACGTCGACCTCGGTGTCGGTGGCGAGCGACGGGCGGGGTTCGATGTCGTCGATGGTGTCGTGCCAGAGGCTGAGTCCCCGGTAGCCGCTCGTGGTCCTGGTGGGCGGCAAGGCGGGAGGCATGGCGGGATCATGCCACTTCGCAGCTTGCCCGCAAGGCCTCCGGTGACGTCGATTTTGACTTGAATCCCGTTCCAACACCTACGGATTCCGCAGGTGGCCTCTCTGGCCCAGTCGTCGTGCCGACCCTTCCCTCGGGGCGTCCTCGCAGGCAGGATGCGCACATGAGCACCGTGGACCGCGCCCGCCTCGCCGAGCTGCACGCCCGAGAGCGACAGACCTTCGTGGAGGCCCGCCCGCGGTCTCGCGCCCTGGCCGAGCAGGCGCTCGCGCACATGCCCGGCGGCGTGCCGATGAGCTGGATGGTGAAGTGGCCGGGCGACTTCCCGGTCTTCGTCGCCGAGGCGGCCGGGGCGCACTTCACGTGCGTCGACGGGATCGACCACGTCGACCTCTGCCTCGGCGACACCGGCGCGATGATGGGTCACTCCCCCGCGCCCACTGTCGAGGCGGTCACCCGCCAGCTCGGCCGCGGCATCACCACGATGCTGCCCACCGAGGACGCCATCGCGGTCTCGACCGGGCTCGCCGCACGGTTCGGGCTGCCCTTCTGGCAGTTCACCCTCACGGCCACCGACGCCAACCGCCACGCGATCCGCTACGCCCGGCACCTCACCGGCCGCAGCAAGGTGATCGTGCACAACTGGTGCTACCACGGGTCCGTCGACGAGGCCTTCGCCACGCTGGGCCCGGACGGCTCCACGACGAACCGGCCGGGCAACATCGGGGCGCCGGTGTCCACCTCCGAGACGACGCGCGTCGTCGAGTTCAACGACCTCGAGGCGCTCGAGCAGGCCCTCGCCCACGGCGACGTCGCTGCGATCCTCGTCGAGCCGGCGCTCACCAACATCGGCATCGTGCTGCCCGACGCCGGCTACAACGAGGGCGTGCGCGAGCTCGCCACCCGCTACGGCGCGCTGCTCGTCAACGACGAGACGCACACCATCTGCGCGGGACCGGGCGGCTACACCGGCGCCCACGGCCTGCAGCCCGACCTGCTCGTCATCGGCAAGTCGATCGGCGGCGGGATCCCCTGCGGCACCTTCGGATTCAGCCAGGAGATCGCCGACCGCATCGCCACCTCCGTCGAGCTCGAGGACATCGACGTGGGCGGCATCGGCGGCACCCTCGCCGGCAACGGCCTGTCGATGGCTGCGATGAAGGCCACGCTCGAGCAGGTCATGACACCGGGGGCCTTCGAGCGGATGGTGCCGCTGGCCGACGCCTGGGCCGACGGCGTACAGGCCGGCATCGACGCGGTCGGTGCCGACTGGCACGTCACCCGGCTCGGCGCCCGGGCGGAGTACAACTTCTCGGGCCGGCCGTCACGCAACGGGCAGGAGGCCCACGACGCCGACGACTTCGAGCTCCAGCAGTACCTCCACCTCTACGCCCTCAACCGCGGCATCCTGCTCACGCCGTTCCACAACATGGCGCTGATGAGCCCCGCCACGACGACGGCCGACGTCGACGCCCACACCGAGATGTTCCAGGCCTGCCTCAAGGAGCTCTTCGCCTAGGGCCGCCCGCCGCGGCTCTCCACCGCGGCGACCAGCGCCGGCAGGGCCCGCGCGGCCGTCTCGCGCCACACCTGGTGGGCCACGTCCGAGACGTCGGTCTCGAGCGGGTTGACCTCGACGACGAAGGCGCCGGCGCCACGCGCGAGGACGGGCAGGCCGGCGGCCGGGTGCACGAGCCCCGAGGTGCCCACCACGAGCACGAGGTCCGCTGTCTCCACGAGGACGACCGCCCGCTCCCACGCCTCGAGCGGCAGCAGCTCGCCGAACCACACGACACCGGGCCGCACCAGGCCGCCGCAGTGGCCGCACGTGGGTGGGTCGACGCGCTCGACCTGTCGCTCGGGCACGACCACCTCCCCCGCGTATGCCGTCTCGCACCGTTCGCAGCGGAAGCTCGTGAGCGACCCGTGCAGGTGCACGACGTCGTGGTTACCGGCCCGCTCGTGCAGGTCGTCGACGTTCTGGGTGACGACCTCCACCTGCGCGAGGTCGGCCCAGCGCGCGACGGCCCTGTGGCCGGCGTTCGGCTCGACGTGCGCGACGGCGCCGAACCGCGAGAGGTACCAGGCCCACACGAAGGCCGGGTCGCGCTCCCAGGTCTCGGGCGTCGCGAGGTCCTCGGCGGCATACCGCTCCCAGAGGCCGGTCTGGGCGTCGCGGAACGTCGGCACCCCGCTCTCCGCCGACATGCCCGCCCCTGTGACGACGACGACGCGACGCGCGGCGACGGCCACCTCGAGCAGGGAGTCCGGAACCAGCATGCGGACAGGCTCGCACGCCTGCGGCGGGCGCGGCCCGGTGATCGCGTCACGTCGGTAGCGTGGCCGGCAACGTCCCTCCGAACGCAGGAGCCACGATGAGCGGCAGCACAGCCGAGCCGGTCCGGCAGCGTCGGCGCACGAAGGTCGGCATCGTCGGGGCCGGCGCCGTGGGCGCCACCCTCGCCTACGCGACCCTGATGCGCGGCGCGGCCCAGACGGTCGCGCTCTTCGACGTGAACGCCGCCAAGGTGCGGGCGGAGGCGCTCGACCTCAGCCACGGCATCCAGTTCGTGCCGATGGCGCGCGTCGACGGGTCCGACGACGTCGAGGTGCTCGCCGACTCGGACGTCATCGTGTTCACCGCGGGCGCCAAGCAGAAGCCGGGGCAGTCACGCCTCGATCTCGCCGAGTCGACGATCGGCATCGTGCGGGCGATCCTGCCGCGGCTCGTCGAGGTCGCCCCCGACGCCGTGCACGTCATGGTGACCAACCCGGTCGACGTCGTCACGTACGCCGCCCTGCAGGTCTCGGGCCTCTCGCCCGAGCGGCTCTTCGGCTCGGGCACGGTGCTCGACTCGTCGCGGCTGCGGTTCCTGCTCGCCGAGCACACCCAGGTCGCGGCCCAGAGCATCCACGCGTACGTCGTCGGCGAGCACGGCGACTCCGAGCTGCCGCTCTGGTCGTCGGCGTCGATCGGCTCGGTGCCGCTGCTGAAGTGGCGTGCAGGCGACGGCACGGCGGCTCTCGACGCCGAGACGCGCAGCCGCATCGCCACCGACGTCGTCGAGTCGGCCTACCGCGTCATCGAGGGCAAGGGCGCCACGAACTACGCCATCGGGCTCGCGGCCGTCCGCATCATCGAGGCGGTGCTGGGCGACGAGCGCCGCATCCTGCCGGTGTCGTCGCTGCTCGACGACTACTACGACCTCAGCGACGTGTGCCTGTCGGTCCCCGCGATCGTGCACGCCGGCGGGGTCGGCGAGCGCATCGAGGTGCCGATGACCGACGAGGAGCTCGCCGGGCTGCGCGCCTCGGCCGACGCGGTGCGCGCGACGGCGCGGCGTTTCGGGTTCTGAGGGCTCCGACGGGGCGGTCGGGCACCGGAGCATGATGGGGCTGTGAGCACGTCCGCCGCCGCCGAGCCCGACGAGGTGCAGCCGCGCGCGACGTACCACCACGGCGACCTGCGCCGGGCCCTGCTCGACGCCGGCACCGACCTGGCCCGCGAGGGCGGCCCCGACAAGGTCGTGCTGCGCGAGGCCACGCGCCGGGTCGGCGTCTCCGCCAACGCCGCCTACCGTCACTTCGCCGACCGCGACGCGCTCCTCGGAGAGGTCGTCTCACGCGCCCAGGCGCGCGCCGCCGACGTCATCAGCGCGGCCATGGACGCCGTGCCGGCCGGGCTCGAGCAGGGCCCGCGGGCGCGGGCGCGCTTCCGGGCGGTCGGCGTGGGCTACCTGCGGTTCGCGATGGACGAGCCCGGCCTGTTCCGCACCGCGTTCGCGGTGCCCGTCGACCTCAGCCGGGCCGCCTCCGCCGACGCCGCCGGAGCCGGGGGGCTCACCCCGTTCCAGCTGCTGTCGACGGCTCTCGACGCCATGGTCGAGGCCGGCGTCATGTCCGGGGAGCAGCGCCCGGGCGCCGAGCTGCTGGCCTGGTCGGCCGTGCACGGCATGGCGATGCTCGCCCTCGAGGGTCCCCTGCGCGACCTGCCGCCCGAGGCCGTCGACGAGCTGGCGCCGCGCCTGGTCCGCATGGTCGACCTGGGGCTCGGGCTCTCCGACGGGGGCGGCGAGCCGGTCGACGGCGGTGCCTAGGCTGACCGGGTGACCAGCGACCCCACCGGCGACCGGGCCCTGCACCAGCTCGACCACGACACCGCGGCGTTCTACCGCCGGCTCGGCCCGGGACTCTACGCACCGACCGTCCACGTGCAGGGCGCCTGGCGCGACGACGAGCAGCACATGGCGCCGGTCAGCGGCATCCTCGCCCACGAGATCGACCTGCACGAGCCCCGCGAGGGCATGCAGCTCGCCCGCATCTCCTTCGACATCCTCGGGATGATCCCGGCGCGGCCGAGCCGGGTGGACGTGCGCACCACCCGGCCCGG
>JABFXB010000453.1 GCA_013361975.1 Dermatophilaceae bacterium | reverse complement strand
AGCGAGCGCGTGCGGCCCCCCGCCCGACCACCCGATCGTCACGAACTCTCCGCCTCCCAAGGCATCGAGCACCACGGCGCTGTCCGCGGCCGCGTCCGCAACCGTGCGACCCGGTCAGGGCGTCCGTGCCCGAGCCCGCCGCTGTCAGGGGTCAGGCCCTCTGGCGAGTCTCGGGCTCGGCTGCGAGGTGCAGCGCGTGAGGGTCGCGGATGCGGATCCGGCCGCGGTCCAGGTCGACCATGCCGTCGGACTCGAGTCGCCGGAGCACGCGGTTCGCCGTGGGCCTGGTGACGCCGGCGAGCTCGGCGAGCACGGTCTGGTTAACGGGCACGGTGATCGGCCGATCTGGCTGCGCCGCAATGGAATAGGAGCCACAGAGCGACCGGAGGGCTCGCACGACGCGATGATCTGCCGGTTCGTGCAGGCTTTCCATCAGGGCGTCGGTCAGTCGGGTCACCCGTGCCGCGAGCAGCCTGAGGAGCAGCTGGTTGACCTCCGGGTGGGCCGCGCAGAGCTGCTCGAACTCCCGGAAGCCCAGGCTGAGCGTGACGGTCGGTTCCAGGGCCTCGATCGTCGCTGTGCGTCGGCGCTCGCGCCGGATCATGGCGATCTCGCCGAAGGTCTGTCCCGGCCCCATGACGGCATACGCGTGGATGTCGCCACCTCGCGAGGCGCGGCGTGCCACGATCCGCCCCTCCACGACGAAGTGGAGGGCGTCGGCAGCATCCCCTTCAGTGCAGATGACCTCGCCGGCGGCGAAGGCGTGCCGGGTCGTCCGGTCGAGTACGGCCCGCCGCTGGGCCCGAGGCAGGTCGGCCAGCAGCCCGATCTGCGGCGTCATCGCCCGCACCCGCAAGCGGTTCCACGTCGAGCAGTCCCGCATCGAGCACGTCTGTGTCGCCGCGCGCACAGACATCGCGGCTCACCGGCGGGATCGTTCTGCGTGAAGGCAAGACCAGATCGTTCGGAGATGAATTCCGAAAAGGCGAAAGGCGATCCGATGACCACCTCGATGACCCAGAGACGGCCGCACCCCGACCTGGCGCACCACCACCCACGAGTCGCCCGGTCGAGGTACGGCGGCTGGACGTGGGAGTGCAGCTGCGGTGGCGCATCGGCGCGAGCCGCGTCGGTGCGGCTCACGTGGCACCAGGCGTTCGTCGGGGCACTCATCCACTCCGCCTCCATCGCCCCCTGAGGGGTCAGTCGAGACCCTCGCCGAGGCGCCCCGGTTGCTGCACCGGGAGCGGCACCGGAAGGGGCACGAGTGACGCGCGTGCCTCGGCGAGCAACGCCGACTCCGCCCGGTCGAACACATCCTGGGCGGAGTCTGGCGTGTCGCCGATGGCCGTCATGCCGACCCGGCCGCACTCGGTGATCGAGCTGATCATGTGGAAGACGACGCCGGCCTGCCTCGACTGGTCGAAGTGCAGGCCCGTGCGAGCGATGAGGTCGAAGAGGTCGTCCACCCGCAGACCCTTGAGGGCCCGGTCGTCGAGGTGGTCGGTCGCGACGAGGTGGCGCACCTGCCCACTGGGGGTCCGGAAGAGCCCTTCCTCGTGGTGGTAGAGGCCGTCGGTGAGGAACTGCAGCGTCAGGAACGGGTGGGTCGTGCCTCCCCTGCGCAGGTTCACCTCGATCGCGTGCGCCGTCCAGTGGCTGCCGTGGCGCACGACGACGAAGTCGAGGGCGAAGCGACCGATGACGCCCTTGTCCGCGAGCACCCGGCCGACCTTCTCCGCTTCGCGCGTGATGAGCGTCGCGTATGCCGGGTCGGCCGGGAAGCGCGCCCCGAGGTACATCTGCCCGGTCGGACCGCCGAGGACCTGGTCGTGTGTCGACAGGATCTCCAGCTCACCCAGCGGTGTCACGCGCATCTGGACGCTGGGGCTTCGCACCTCGTCGCCGACGACACGTTCCTCGAGGATGCCACCCCGCTCCTCCAACCGGTCCAGATAGGTCGCCGGCGACACGCTGTCGTCCTCGAGCTGCATGTCGGCGACGCGCTCCGCGACCACGCTGCGCACGACGGTGTCTGCAGCATCGCCTTCCTCGTGCGTGGGGAGACCACGCAGGTCGACCGTGGCGTTGCCCGACCCGGAGGCCCCCTCGTTGAGCTTGACCATGGCCCATTCGGCCGTCGGTCGGGCACGGTGCAGGGCGAGAGCGGCCTCGACCAGCTCATCCGTCGTGTGCAGGTCCTCCGCTCCGAACGGGAACTCGACCCCCGACTCCGCGAAGACCCGGCGACAGCCGGTCTTCGTGCCCAGCGGGAAGAGACGCGGGTCGGGGGCGTACATGGGGATGCCGAGCAGCAGGGCGAGGTCACGCTCCTGCGTCGTGCTGTTGTATGGGATGAGGTGGCTTCGCGTGGTGTCCGGCACCAGCGAGGCGATGTGCGCCACCAGCCGCGGCCGGGCGATCAGCTTGTCGGTCAGGGGTGCGGGCGAAGAGTCGCCGACCGAGACGAGCGACAGCCGCGCGCGGGCGTGGCTGGGGATCACGCCGGGCAGGAGGGAGAGGTAGTACTCGATGATCGCCTCGCTGACCGGCATCGAGGTGACGTAGACCATGCGCAGGCGCGGCTGCCGCAGCAGCAGGAGCAGGAAGAGGAAGCGCTCCTCCATGGCCTGGTTGAGCGCTCCGGACCAGTGGCCGATCCGGTCGACGCTCATGGACGGCATGACGACCACCGACTCGGTCGGGTCGTCGCGTCGTATCAGCGACCAGACCCCTGCCAGGCGGCTCTGGAGGTCGTCGAAGAGCCGGTCGCGGTCTTCGTGCGAGAGACTCAGGAGGTCTTCGGCCGCGTAGGCGTTCGGCGTTCGGTCGTGCATCACGGAGCCTCCTGGAGGGTCGAGGTGTCGTCGGACAGGCCCAGGACCTCGTGGACCTCCAGCGGCCGCGCGATGCCCCGCAGCTCGAGTGGCCCGAGGGAACGGGTGACGAAGCGCCCGTCCAGGCCGGCTCGGACGCGAGGACTGACGAGCACCTGGCGGGCTGACGCCGCCGCGCACAGTCGGGCGGCCACGTTGGTGACGGTGCCGATCGCGGCGTAGTCCCAGCGTCCCTCGAACCCCACTCGACCGAGGGTGGCGTAGCCCTGCGCGATCCCCACCCCGAAGCCGAGGTCGTAGCCACGCCTGCTCCACCCTGCCGCGAGGTCGTCGACGCGATCGCGCATGTCGAGCGCCATCCGGACAGCCCGCTGGGGGGCGTCCGGGCACGGTGGCGGGTCGTTGAAGAAGACCATCAGGCCGTCGCCGGCGAAGTGCTCCAGCGTCCCCTCGTACGCGAACACGAGCTCACCCAGCACGGCGTGGTACTCGCGGAGCACCCACGTCGTCTCCTCGGGTTCTGCCGTCTCGGCGAAGGCGGTGAACCCCCGGAGGTCGGTGAAGACCGTCGTGATGTCGCGCCGGTGGCTCTCGAGGAACGACTCGTCACCCGACTCGACGATGAGTCCCGCGATCTGCGGGGACAGGAAGCGCCGCAACCTGCTGAGCCGTTCGAGGTCTTCGACCTGCGCCGCGACCCGGGACTCGAGCTCGGAGTTCCAGCGCTCGAGCGCTGCTGCCTGCTCCACGACGGTGGCGTGGAGGCGTCGGACCCGGGCCAGGGACCTCACGCGCGCGACGAGCTCCGCCTGGTCGAACGGCTTGGTGATGAAGTCGTCGGCGCCGACCTCGAGGGCGCGCAGCCGCTCCTGCGTGCCGCTCGCGGTGAGCATGACGACCGGCAGGAGCGCGGTGCGGGGGTTCCCCTTGATCGCCGCGCACGTCTCGTAGCCGTCGAGCCCGGGCATGAGCACGTCGAGGAGCACGACGTCGACGTCAGCCTGCGCCAGGGCGCGCAGGGCCGCCTCCCCCGACTCCTCCGACCTGACCAGGAAGCCGCGCGGCTCGAGCACGGCGTGCAGGAGCTTCCGGTTCTGCTCGAGGTCGTCGACGACGAGCACGCGGACGTCGTCGAGCGACGGCGTCGAAGAGCTGCTCGGCGAGCTCGGTGAGGTGCTCGGTGAGGTCCTCGGCGAGCTGCTCGGTGAGGTGCTCTGGGAGCTGGTCGGCACCGTCATGCGTGACTGCCGTCGGTGTCGCGCGGCAGGTGCCGCCGCACCTGGGCCGCGAACTCGCGAACGCTGATGGGCTTCTCGAGGTAGCCCGAGAACCCTGACACGAGCACCCGTTCGCGGTCGTGACGCATGGCGAGTGCGGTGAGCGCCACGACCGGGATGTGGGCGGTCAGTGCGTGCTCGCGGATCAGGTCGAGCGCCGCGAAGCCGTCGATACCCGGCAGCTGCAGGTCCATGAGGATGACGTCGGGCAGGGTGGCTCGCGCCCGCTCCACCCCTTCCTCACCCGTCGTGGCGACGACGACGGCGAACCCGGCGTACTCCAGCACGTCGCGGGCGAGCTTGAGGTTGCGTTCGTTGTCCTCCACGAGCAGGACCACCGGCGGGCGGGTCATGACTGCCCATCCCCGCCGCGGTCGCGGTGCGCCGAGGCCACGGTCGCGAGACGGCGGGCGAGTCGTGGCAGGTCGAGCCCGGACTTCTCCGCCACGAAGGCGATGCGCCCTTCGAGCCGCGACCGGTCTTGTGGCGTCAGGGATTTCGCGGTGAGCACGACGATGGGTGGCCCCTCCGAGTCGCGTTCTGGACGGAGCTCGTCGATGACGGCGAAGCCGTCCACCTGCGGCATGAGGAGGTCCATGACGACGACGGACGGCGAGACGGAGCGGACGACGTCCGCCGCCTGCTGCCCACCCGTGCACGTGTGGACCGTCCAGCCCAGCGGCTCCAGCGTGCTCCGGACGAGCTTCAGCGCGAGCGGGTCGTCGTCCACGACCACGACACTGAGACCGTTCTGCTCTTCGGGAAGGCCATCCGTCGTCGGCGGCAGCAGCCTGGTGACGGCGGCCAGGAGGTGCTCGCCCCGCACCGGCTTGACGAGGTACTCGGTCGCGCCCAGCGCGAAACCGCGACCGCGCTCCGGCTCGACGCTGACGATGACGACCGGCACGTCCGCCGTCGCCGGGTCCGCCTTGAGCTCTGTGAGCACCTCCCAGCCGTTCATGCCGGGCAGGTGGATGTCGAGCACGACGGCGACGGGGTCCTGGCTCCGGACGAGCTCGAGCCCGAGCTCACCGGTGCGCACCACCACCGCCCTGAGGCCGGCGGCACGCAGGTGCAGTCCGACGAGTTCCGCCGAGCGCGGGTCGTCCTCGATGACGACGACTGCGGCGCCCGTGTCGACGTCATCGCCCTCCGCCCACACGTCACGCTCCTCGGCCTGGCTGCGATCCGGCTGCGGGACGACGACGCCGAAGGTGCTGCCTTGGCCGGGGGAACTCGTCAGCCACAGGCGGCCACCGTGCAGCTCGATGATGCGCCGGCTCAGCGTGAGGCCGAGACCCGTGCCCTCGACGGACGACGCGGTGCGCTCGCCCTGCTGGAACGAGTCGAAGATCCGTTCCTGGTCGCTCGGGTCGATTCCCATGCCGGTGTCTGCGACCGTGACATTCAGCTCGTCGCCGTCCCGCCAGGCCCGCACCTGGACAGCGCCTCCGTCCGGGGTGAACTTCACGGCGTTGCTCAGCAGGTTGAGGAGCACCTGCTTGAGGCGGAGCTCGTCGGCGGTCACCGGTCCGAGCGGTTCGGCGTCAAGGTCGAGACGTATCGCGTGCAGGGCCGCACGTTCACGCACCAGCGACAACGCTTGCACGAGAACGTCGTCCATGGGAAAGGTCGTGACGTCGAGCTCCATCCGACCGGCCTCGATCTTCGACAGGTCGAGGATGTCGGCGAGGAGGGCCAGCAGGTGCCGGCCTGCCGAGTGGATGTCCTTGAGGTAGTCCTCCTGGCGCTCGTTGAGCTCGCCGAACATCCGCTCGAGGAGCACCTCGGAGAAGCCGATGACGGCGTTGAGGGGGGTGCGCAGCTCGTGCGACATGCTGGCGAGGAACTCGGACTTGTGCCTGCTCGCGTCGGCCAGCTCGACGCTCTGCTGCTCGAGCTGCTGGTAGAGGCGGGCGTTCGTCAAAGCGACGGCCGACTGGCTGGCGAAGGCCGCGAGGAGCTCGCAGGTCTCTGCGCTGAACGCGCCGGTCGTCTTGCGCCGCACGACGAGCGCGCCGACGACGCGGTCCAGACGCATCAACGGGATCGCGACCAGCGAACGCCACCCGGCGGTCCGCAGGACGTCCAGGTGCGGGTCAAGGGGTGCCGGTTCCGCGCCCAGGTCAGCGATCTGGAGAACGGTCCGCTCTCGAGCAGCGCGGCCCACCCAGGTGTGGTCGATGTGGATCCGGGCCTCGCGGAGTGCCTGGACGACGTCCGGGCTCGTGCCGTAGACGGTGCGCACCCCGAAGAGACCGGTCGTCTCGTCGAACTCCATGAGCGACCCGCCGTCCGTCCCGGACAGCTCGACGGCGTGGGAGACGATCGTCCTCAGGACCTCGTCGGGCACGAGGGTCGAGCTGATGGCCTGGCCGACCTCGGCGAGCGCCTCGAGCTGGTCGACCTTCCGGGCCAGCTCCGCGGAGCGGCTCTCCAGCGCCGCGACGAGCTCCACGTGCCGCACGGCGAGCGCCGCCTGCCCGGCAAAGGTGGTCAGCAGCGTCTTCGCGCCTTCGTCGAACGGGGCCACCTCGTTGCGCCAGACGTTGAGCGAGCCCACCACCTGCTCCCCCACGATCATCGGCGCCCCCATGATGGACCGGAAGCCGCCCAGCCGCTGGTAGTCGGACCGGACGTACTCCGGGTCGGCCAGCACGTCGTCGATCTGCTGCACGGCTCGGTCGAGGGTGACCCGCCCGACGAGCGTCCCGCGGTCCCTGGCGATGGGGTGCTGCGCCGCGAAGTCGAGGTACTCGGGGCTGAGCCCGCTGGACCGCCCGAGCACGTAGGTGTCCCCCTGGACGAGGAAGATCTGCGCCACGTCGGCATCCAGCAGGCGCCGTGCGTTCTCCACGATCGCGCCGAACACGTCGTCGCGGCTTGCGGTCCCGGACGCGCCACGGGTCAGCACGTCGAGGATGTCGCTGGTCGCTCGCAGCTGCTGCTCGACCTGCGCCAGCCGCCCCTGCGTCGACTCCGGGGCGCTGGGGACGCGCTCAGAGCCGGCCGTGTCGTCGCCGGGTCGTTTGAACTCTGCCATCGAGTCCCCCATCACGCCATGCACCGAGCTGCAGTCGTGCGCCATCCCGTAGCAGTCTGCTCCTGCACGGAACGGGCGGCGTGGGAACCCGAAGATCCGCACCTTTTGCGTGCATTCCTGGGGCGCTTTCGCAGCCGGGACAGCAGGAAACACGAAGGCCCCCACACTGTGGGGGCCTTCGTGACCGCGCGATGCGCTGTTAGTAGCGGGGGCAGGATTTGAACCTGCGACCTCCGGGTTATGAGCCCGGCGAGCTACCGAGCTGCTCCACCCCGCGTCGGCAAGAGCAACGTTACGCGAAACCTCCGGCAGGACCAAATCGAGGTGACGCCGAGGCCTGCAGCAGGCGCACACCCATCGAAACGAACTGTGGCAGCATGCGATTCGCGTGCTGCCACAGTTGGTCGAGAAGGTGCGGACGTCAGGGCGCCGCCTTCGGGGTCGACTTCGGCGATGCGTCGACCGCACGCTCGAGGGCCTCCTTGAGCTTCGTCTGGGCCTGCCCGTAGGCGGCGAAGTCGCCACGCTTGAGCGCCGCCTCGCCCTGCGCGTACGCCGCCTCGGCGTCCTGCAGCGCCTTGGTCAGCGCCGCGGCGTTCGGCGTGCCCGTGGCCGGCGGCGCCGTCGGGGTGCCCGACTGCGTGGGTGTCGGTGTCGGGGTGGGCGTCGGCGTGGGAGTCGTGCCGTTGTCGCCGGCCTGCGCTCCGGACGAGCCGCCGAACAGGTCGTTGAGCGCGGCATCGAGGGACCCGGCCCACGCGATCTTGTCGCCGAACGCGACCGCGACCGCCGAGAGGCGCGGGTAGGTTCCGGAGGCGCTCGACTGGGCCCGCACGTAGATCGGCTGCACGTAGAGCAGTCCCCCACCCACAGGCAGGGTCAGCTGGTTGCCGAAGATGACGCTCGCACCGGTCGACGAGGTCGTCGAGATGAACTGGGCCAGCGTGAGCTGGCGCCCCAGGGAGGCATCGTTGGAGGTGACCGTCGAGGTGCGCATGTCGTTGTAGACCTGGCCGGGGCCGGTCGACCCACCCGTCGTCTCGAGCAGGCGCATCTTGCCGTAGTTCGGTGACTTCTTGCCGGTCACGGATCCCGCGTCGCCGTCGACCGCGAGGAAGCCGGACAGGACGTTGCGGTCACCGGTGGGCATGAAGGTCGAGGTGAGCGAGAAGGCCGGGCTGGCCTGGCCGGGCATGGCCAGCGACAGGTAGTACGGCGGCTGGAGCAGGTCCTGTCCGGACTGCGTCGGGTCGTCGGGCACCCGCCAGAAGTTCTGGCCGCCGTAGAAGGAGGACGCGTCGCGGTCGTGGTACTTCTCCAGCAGCGTGCGCTGGACCTTGAAGAGGTCCTCCGGGTAGCGCAGGTGCGACATGAGCGAGCCGCTGATCGAGCTCAGGGGCTGGACGCTGCCCGGGAAGATCGACATCCACGCCTTGAGAACCGGGTCCTTCTCGTCCCACTGGTAGAGGGTGACGGTGCCGTCGTACGCGTCGACCGTCGCCTTGACCGAGTTGCGCACGTAGTTGACCTGTCCCGCCTGCACGGCACGCACCGAGTTGCGGGTGCTCGTCACGGCGTCCTCGGTCGCGGTGTCGAGGGTCGTCGTCTCGGAGTACGGATAGTTCGACGAGGTCGTGTAGCCGTCGAGCACCCAGAGCACCCGGCCGTCGACGACCGCGGGGTACGCGTTGCCGTCGAGCGTCAGCCACGGCGCGACGCGCTGGACGCGGTCACGCGGGGTGCGGTGGTCGAGGATGCGCGATCCGTCGCTCACCTGGTCGGAGAGGAGGAAGTTGATCTCGCGGTACTTCACGGCATACGCGAGGCGCTTGACGGCGTCGAGCGGGACGCCGCCGGTTCCCTTGTACGTATAGCTGATCTGGCCCGTGCCCTGCGGGTCCGGGTAGTCGAACTCCTTGTTGGCGCCGACGATGGAGTACTCCGGCGAGCTCTCGCCGAAGTAGATGCGGGGCTCGTACTTGCCGAGCGAGCCCTCGCTGCCGATCTGCGACTCGAAGAAGCTCGGCCGGCCGTCGGTCGTGCGGGTGTTGCCCTTGGCCGCGACGACGCCGTAGCCGTGCGTGTAGACGGTGTGGTCGTTGAGCCAGTTGCGCTGGGCGTCCGGCACGCCGCTGAGGTCGAGCTCGCGGGCGGCGATGACGGTGTCCTGGGACTTGCCGTCGATCTGGTAGCGGTCGACGTCGAGCACGTCGGCGAACTGGTAGTAGCCCTTGCTCGCCTCGAGCTGCTTGAAGGTGGGGCTCACGACGTTGGGGTCGATGAGGCGGATGCCCGGGACGGTCGCCGCGTCGTCGCGCAGGGCGTTCTGCGTGGCGACGCTCTTCGTGTCGTAGGGCTTGACGTCGATCTGGTCGAAGCCGTACGCCACCCGTGTCGCGTCGATGTTGCGCTGGATGTAGGGCACCTCGAGCGACTTCTCCGACGGGCGCACCTTGAGCGACTGCACGAGCGCCGGGTAGATGCCGCCGACCGCGACGACGATGACCGCCAGGACGGCGACACCGACGAGGGGCAGGCGCCACGAGCGCGTCCAGATCGTCGTGAGGAACATGATGGCGCACATCACCGCGGCCACCGCGAGGATGCCCTTGGTCGGGATGATCGCGTGCGACTCGGTGTACTGGATGCCGGTGATCTTCGTCGACTCGGCGGTGGCCAGGTTGTAGCGGTCGACCCAGAAGGCGACGGCGCGCACGAGCACGAGGGCCGCCGCGATCGCGGAGAGGTGCACGCGCGCGGCATGCGTCGACCGCATCTTGTTGCCCGCGACGATGCCGCCGTAGAGGTAGTGCGTGAACGCCGCCGTGATGAAGCCGATGACGAGGATCATCGTCAGGAAGGCGACGACGAAGTTGATCCACGGCAGGTCGAAGACGAAGAAGCTGACGTCGAGGCCGAACTCGGGGTCCTTCGTGCCGAAGGGGTTGCTGTTGCGCCACAGCAGGAAGGTGTCCCACTGCGTCGCGGCGGAGAGTCCGGCGAAGAGCCCCACGGCGAGCGGCGCGGCCACGGTGGCGGTGCGGCGCATCGGCTCGACGAGCTGCCGGTAGTGCTCCATCGCCTGCGTCTCGGGCGACGGCGCGTAGATCGGCCGGCTGCGGAAGGCGAGGTGGATGCTGGACCACACCATCGCGGCCGTGAGCAGGCCACCGACGATCCCGAGGAGCAGCTTGGTGACGAGCTGGGTGGTGAAGACGCCCGAGAACCGGACGGACTGGTACCACAGCACCTCGGTCCAGAACTGCGCCGCGATGGCGATGACGACGAGCAGCGCGGCGGCCACCACGAGGGCGGTGACGAGCGGGCGGCGGGTGGGCGGCAGGGTCGCCGTGTCGGCACGCCGGGACGCGCCGGAGTCGTCGTCGTTGAAGTTGCCCGGCGGGGGGCCGAAGTTGCTGTCGCTCACGTGGCGTGCCTTGGGTGCGAGGGCGGGCAGGTGGTCGGGCGATTACCCGGTGGCAGCCACCTCGGGCCGCCTGCGGCAACCATAACCCGCGCCCGCAGCGAGCCACCGAGCCGATACCGCACCGTGACCCGCGGCGCGCATGCGGCAGCATGGGGGCGTGAACGCGCAGCCCGTCATCGACCCCCTCGCCATCGCCGCCCTCGACACCGAGCGCCACGTGGCGGCCGCCGGCTGGGACCAGCCCGCCAGGCTCTTCGCGCTCGTGCGCACCGCCGACCTGCTCGAGCGCGAGCCGCAGCTGCGCGACCAGATGGGCCCGGCCGACCTGGCCGAGGGCGCCCTGACCGCGATCGAGCAGGAAGGGCTGCCGACGACGAGCTCGCTCGAGACCCTGCTCGGCCGGCTCGCGTGGCCCGAGGAGGTCGACGGCTGCGCCTTCGCCATCGAGCGCATGGTCGTGCCGCCGGATGCGGAGCGCGACCTGCCCGCGCGCGGCGACGAGGCGGTCGACCACCTGGCCGCGCACCCGGACCGCAAGGACGTGCGGCTCGTCGTCGCGGTGCTGCGCGACGGCTCGTCGATCTGCCTGCTGCGCCAGCGCGACCACGACTCCGACGACGCCGTGGCGACGGGCAGGGACATCGCGCCCGGGCTCGTCGAGGCGCTCAAGGCCACGTTCGAGGACTAGCCGCATCGGGCACCCCCAGCCGGTATGCCGTCCGAACCGGACGGGTCACCGGACGGGTCAGCAGCGCGGCAGCGGGCCCGTCTGCCCCTTGGCGACCGCCTCGACCGCCGTGCGGGCGTCGTCGAACGTGCCGACCTTGAAGACGTCGAGCCCGTCGGGCACGTGCCCGACGACCTCGTCGCAGTTGTCGGCCGGGGCGAGGAAGAACTGGGCGCCGTCGGCCCGCGCACCGGCCAGCTTCTGGTGGATGCCACCGATGGGCCCGACCTTGCCGTCGTCGTCGATGGTGCCGGTGCCGGCGATCTGGTGGCCGCCCGCCAGCGGACCTGGCGTCAGCTTGTCGTAGATGCCGAGCGAGAACATCAACCCGGCCGACGGGCCGCCGATCGAGCCCGCGTCGATCTTGACGGTGGCCGGGAAGTCGTGGTCGAGCCCGAGGAGCACCCCGAGGGCAGTGCGGCCCTGCTGGCCCTCGATGGTCGGGACCTCGAGCTTCTGCTCCTTGCCTGCGCGGGTGATCGTGAGCGAAACGGTGTCACCGGGCCGGGACTTCTGGAGGGCGTCGCGGACCGCCTGCGTCGTGGTGATCGGCTCTCCCCCGATCGCGGTGATGCGATCGCCCACCTTGAGCAGGTCCTTGGCCCTGGAGGAGTCGGTGAGGCCGGCCACCGCGATGTGCGTGGGTACGTCCTTGCCGGTGGCGCGCAGCGCCACCGCGGTCGCCTCCTCCTGGGACCCCTCCATCTGGATGGCGTTCTCCTCGGCGACCTGCTCCTTGGTGACCTTCGGGTCGAAGATGTCGTCGACCGGGAAGACGTCTCGAGCCGGGTCGACCCAGGCCTGCAGCACGTCCCAGGCGTCGACGGGGTAGCCGGGGCCGCCCTCGACGCGGACGGTGGTGAAGCGCAGCGCGCCGTCGGTGGGGTAGGTCGGCAGACCGGTGATCGAGATGATCGGGGTGTTCTTGCCGTCACCCGACCGGCCCAGGGTGTCCTGGGTCGGACCCGGGCTCATGACGGCATACGGCAGGTGCACCACCGACCCGACCACGATGACCACGAGGAAGACGAAGAACGCCGCGAGCACGGCCTTGTTGCCGCGGGTGAGGGTGCCCCGGCCCTCGCCGTCGAGGAGCTCGGCACGCGTGGGCAGCTCGGTGTCGGAGTCGGCAGTGTCGACGGCCCGCTCGGGCACGCGCTTGATCGTCTTCACGGCAGTCCGACCCACTCGTCGGCGCCGTCGAGGAACTGCTGGTGCTTCCAGATCGGGATGGTCGCCTTGAACTCGTCGATGAGCTCACGGCACACCTCGAAGGCCTCGCCTCGGTGCTCTGCGCTCACGCCGACGACGACCGCGACGTCGCCGACCTCGAGGTGCCCGACGCGGTGCACGACGGCGATGCGCACGGCCCGGCCGTCGGCGGCGAGTCGCTCGGCCAGGGCTCGGGCCGTGTCGGCCGCCTGCGGGTGCGCGGAGTAGTCGAGGCGCGTGACGGCCCGGTCTGCCTGCGCCGCCGCAGCCCCGTCGTCGGACGCGTCGTGCCCGGCGGGCGCGTCGTGGTCGCGAACGGTCCCGACGAAGAGGCAGATCCCGCCGGCTCGCGGGGACGAGACGCTCGCGAGCACCTCGTCGACCGACAGAGGCGTCTCACGGATCTCGGCAAGGGTGACCGTCACGCGGGCAATCGTATGCCGCCGAGGGGGCCATCGCGCCCCGCGAGGCCCTCGGGCGGTACCCCACCGGGGAACCAACCGGGTCGATCCGTGGTTGTCTTGGGTGTGCGGCCGCGTGGCCGGCACGACACCATTTCGAGTGGGGATGAGCAGGCATGGCCGACGACCGCGGACGCGGTGACGACAACCGCAGCGACCGGGACGACGAGCACCCGGACACCCCGGAGAACCGGGACGAGCAGCAGCCTCAGCAGCCCGAACGGGCCCCCGGCGACTCCCCCTTCGGACTGCCCCTGAACCGGCCGGCCTCCGGCGGTGCCGCGTCGGGTGCGTCCGGCCCCGGCGACATCCTCCCCGACCTCGGTGGGATGGACCCGTCCGACCTGGGAGCGATGCTCGAGAAGGTGCTCGGCGAGGCGGCCGAGAACCCCGACCTCGCCGAGGCGATGCGCTCGATGGGGGTGGACCCCAGCGACCCCGCCACCCAGGCCGCCATGCGGGCCCAGCTCGGCACCTTCATGGCCGCGCAGCAGTCCCCCACGGGTTCGCGCGACCTCGCGACCGAGGTCGCCCGCAGGCACGTCCTCACGGTCGAGGGCAACGACGTCCACGACGACGCCGCAGCCCGAGCGGTGCACGAGGCCGTCGCCGTCGCCACCCTGTGGCTGGACGAGCAGACCACCCTCGACTCCCCGTCGTGGCGGGCGACCGGCCTCAGCCGTGCGGAGTGGGTCGACGCGACGATGCCGCGGTGGTTCGAGCTCATCGAGCCGGTGTCCGACGGCGTCACCGCAGCGACGTCCGACGCCATGCGCAAGCAGGTCGGCGAGCTCGGGCCCGAGGCCTTCGGCGAGGCGCTGCCCGAGGGTCTGCCGCCCGGCTTCGACCCGCAGCAGATGGTCGAGCAGTGGGCGCCGATGCTCGGCAACCTCAGCCGCCAGATGTTCGCCGCCCAGCTGGGCCAGGCCGTCGGCACCCTGGCCACCGAGGTGGTCAGCGGCACCGAGGTGGGTCTGCCCCTCACCGAGCCGGGCCTCGTGGCCCTGCTGCCCGGGAACGTCGCGCAGCTGGCCGAGTCGCTCGAGCTCGACGTCGCCCAGGTGCGGCTCTACCTCGCCGTCCGCGAGGCGGCCCGCGTGCGCCTCTTCTCGCAGGTGCCGTGGCTGGGGCCGCAGCTGCTCTCGGCGGTGTCGGACTACGCCCGCAACATCACGATCGACACCGAGGCGATCGAGTCCGCGCTGTCGACGATCGACCCGTCCGACCCGGAGGCGCTGCGCTCTGCCCTCCAGGGCAACCTCTTCCGTCCGCAGCCCACCGCGGCACAGCGCACGGCCCTCGGCCGCCTCGAGACGCTGCTCGCCCTGGCCGAGGGCTGGGTCGACCACGTCACCGACCACGCGACCGCCCGCCACCTGCCGCAGTCGGCGGCCCTCGCCGAGACGATCCGCAGGCGCCGGGTCGGCGGTGCCGCCCAGAAGACCTTCGCCGGGCTCGTGGGCCTCGAGCTGCGGCCCCGTCGCCTCCGCGACGCCGCGAACCTCTGGGCCGCGCTCGAGAGTGCCGGTGGGCAGAGCCTGCGCGACGGCCGCTGGGCGCACCCGGACCTCGCGCCCACGTCGGCCGACCTCGACGACCCCATCGGTTTCGTCGAGCGTGCCACCGGTGGCGGTGCGGCCGGTGGCCAGCCCACCGACACCGGCCTCGGTGAGGGCGTGGGTGACGGCTTGGGCGACGACCTCGACTCCGTGCTCAAGGGGATCCTCGACGAGGCCGACCGCGAGCGCAGGGGTGAGCCGCCGGCGACGCCGGGCGACGCGGGCAAGGCCGACGGGCCCGGCGAGGCTGACGGGCCCGGCGAGGCTGACGGGCCCGGCGAGCCCGACGAGC
>JABFXB010000333.1 GCA_013361975.1 Dermatophilaceae bacterium | reverse complement strand
CCCACGACGATGCCGCGGTATGCCGTCGCGAAGGTCGCGAGGCGAACCGTCCCCACGGCTTCGCCGCTGACGCCGTGCAGCCGGGACTCGAGGCGCTCCATGTGCGAGAGCAGGTCTCGGGCCGACTCGGTGAGGGTGCGACCGGCCTCGGTGAGCAGCACACCGCGGCCCTGTCGCTCGAGCAGCTGCACGCCGGTCTGGCTCTCGAGCCGCTTGATCTGCTGGGAGACGGCGCTCGGCGTGTAGTCGAGGGCGGCAGCGGCGGCACCCACCGAGCCGTGCGCCTCGACGGCGACGAGCGAACGCAGGGCGACGGGGTCGATCATGCAGCAACGCTACATGATCAACCGTACGACAGTTTGATGGACGTGAACGATCTCGAGCCCGCACCATGGAGGACATGCGCCCCCGTGACACCGCCCTCGCCGTCCTCGTCGCGGTCATCTGGGGCACGAACTTCGTGGCGATCCGCACCGGACTCGACTCCGTGCCGCCCCTGCTGTTCCTCGCCGTCCGGTTCGTCGTGGTCTGCGTCCCGGCTGTCTTCTTCGTGCGCCGACCCGGGCTGCCGTGGCGCGACCTGGCCCTCATCGGCCTCTTCACGAGTTTGGGCCAGTTCGCGCTCATGTACCTCGCCCTGGAGCTCGGGATGCCGCCCGGCCTCTCGTCGCTCGTGCTGCAGGCGCAGGTGCTGCTCACCGTCGTCATCGCCGCCGTCTGGCTGCGTGAGACGCCGTCGACGGCGCAGCGCCTCGGTGTCGCCCTCGGCGGCGCCGGGCTCGTCACCATCGCGGCCGGCCGTGGCCTCAGCGCCCCGCTGCTCCCCCTCCTCGTGCTGGTGCTGGCCGCCGTCTCCTGGGCGGTCGGCAACGTGCTCACCCGCCGCGCCGGGTCGCTCTCGGGGGCGGGTTCGGGGCTCGGGGTGACGGTGTGGAGCGGGCTCGTCGTGCCGCTGCCCGCTCTGGGGCTCTCGCTGGTCTTCGAGGGACCGGCCGCCATCGGCACGGCGCTCGGCCACGTCCAGTGGTCGGCCGTCCTGTCGACCGCCTACACGGCGTACCTGTCGTCGCTCGTCGGCTACGGAGTCTGGAACACGCTGCTCAGCCGTCATGCGGTCGCGAAGGTCACGCCGTTCGCGATGCTCGTCCCGGTGTTCGGCATGGCCGCGGCCGCCCTCGTCTACGACGAGCGACCGAACGCGCTCGAGCTCGTCGGTGGGATCGTGCTGCTCGGGGGCGTCGCGGTCGCGGTGCTGCGGCGTGGGCGCCGGGGGGCGACCACGGGTCAGCCGGGCGAGGGCTCAGCGCTGGTCGCCGTCGACGTAGACCCACCGGCCGCCTCGACGCGTGAACCGGCTGACCTCGTGCAGCCGACCCCGCACCGGGCCACGGCCGGCACCGGCTGAGGGCTCCTCGAACCGGGCGACGAACTCGACCACACCGTCGCTGTCGCCGACCCCGCCGCGCTCCGACCCGACCACCGTCACCCCGGTCCACGTCGTCGCAGGGTCGAGTGTCAGATGCCCGGGACGGGTGCGTGCGTGCCACGTGCGAAGCAGGTGGTCGACGTCACCGGTGGCGAAGGCCGTGTAGCGCGAGCGCATCAGCTCCTCGGCCGTCGCGGCAGCACGCTCACCTGCGAGCAGCGGTCCACAGCACCGGGCGTATGCCGTTCCGCTGCCGCACGGACAGCCACCCGTGGGCGTCGTGGCCCGTCGTCCGAACGAGAGTCCGCTCACGGCTGGGGTGACGAGGCGGAGTGCGCCCGTTCCTGCGCCTCCCGTGCCGGCCACGGCGCGTCGTGCGGCCGCAGCGTCGTCCAGCCACCGCGCTGGGAGAGCCCGGCGCTGAGCAGGCCGACGAGCGTTGCCGAGTTGCTGATGCGACCGGTCAGCGCCGCGTCGACGGCGTCGTCGAGCGGCACCCACAGGGGTCGCAGCGACAGCTCCTCGGCCGTGCGCTCGTGCATCTCACCCTCGGGGACGTCACGCAGGCCGCGGGCGAGGAAGACGCGTACGGTCTCGGGAAAGGCGCCCGGCGACGTGACGTCGTCGGCGAGCACGTGCCACTCGTCGGCCACGAGGTCGACCTCCTCGGCCAGCTCGCGTGCGGCAGCGTCGCGCGGCGGCTCGCCGGCCACGTCCAGCAGGCCCGCGGGCAGCTCCCACACGTGGCCACCGCTCGCGTGGCGGTACTGCCGGATGAGCAGCACGTGGTCGACGCCGTCGACCTCGCGCAGCGCCAGGATCGCGACCGCACCCGGATGGGTCACGAAGTCACGGGTGACGACTCCGCCCTCGCCCAGGTCGACGCGCTCGCGCACGACGTCGAAGATGAACCCCTCGAAGGGGGTCGACGACTCGAGGACGGGCTCGGGGACCCACTCCTCGACGATGTCAGCGCCGGTGCCGATGGGCGCGCCGAGACTCAACCGCTGCTCCCCCAGCCCTCAGTCGGCGTCGGTGGTGCCGGCGGACACCCACGCGAGCTCGTCACGCGAGCTGCCGTGGTCACCCGGCTCGGACCCGTCGGAGCCCTCGGAGGCACGGTGGCGCTCGACCTCGACCAGGCGCTGGCTGCGCTGGCGCTCGAGGGCGGCGCCGACGAGCCCGGCGAAGAGCGGGTGCGCGCGGTTCGGACGCGAGAGGAACTCGGGGTGCGCCTGCGTCGACACGTAGTACGGGTGCACCTCACGCGGCAGCTCGACGAACTCGACGAGCGTGCCGTCGGGAGACGTGCCGGAGAAGACCAGCCCCGCCTTCTCGAGGTCGGCGCGGTAGGCGTTGTTGACCTCGTAGCGGTGGCGGTGGCGCTCCTTGACCTCGGCCTGGCCGTAGGCCTCGCGGATGACGCTGCCCTCCTTGAGGGCAGCCGGGTAGAGCCCGAGGCGCATGGTGCCGCCGAGGTCACCGGCGCCCTCGACGAACGCCTTCTGCTCCTCCATCGTGGCGATGACGGGGTGAGCGGTCTCGGGGTCGAACTCCGTCGAGCTCGCGCCGTCGTCGCCGAGGATGGTGCGGGCGTACTCGATGACCATGCACTGCAGGCCCAGGCAGATGCCGAGCGTCGGCACCTGCTTCTCGCGGGCCCAGCGCAGCGCACCGAGCTTGCCCTCGATGCCGCGCACCCCGAAGCCGCCCGGCACGAGGACGGCGTCGACCCCACCGAGGGCTCGCTGCGCCCCGGCCTCGGTCTGGCACTCGTCGCTCGCGACCCAGCGGATGTTGACCTTGGCGTCGTGGTGGAAGCCGCCGGCACGCAGCGCCTCGGTCACGGAGAGGTAAGCGTCGGGCAGGTCGATGTACTTGCCGACGAGCGCGACCTCGACGTCGTGCTCGGGGTCGTGGACCCGCTCGAGCAGCTGGTCCCACTCGGTCCAGTCGACGTCGCGGAAGTTGAGGCCGAGGCGACGGATGACGTACGCGTCGAGCCCCTCCCGGTGCAGCACCTTCGGGATGTCGTAGATGCTCGGTGCGTCGACGGCCGCGGCCACGGCGGTGACGTCGACGTCGCACATGAGCGAGATCTTGCGCTTGATCGGCTCGGGGATCTCGCGGTCGGCGCGCAGCACGAGACCGTCGGGTTGGATGCCGACCTGGCGCAGCGCCGCGACGGAGTGCTGCGTCGGCTTGGTCTTCAGCTCGCCGCTCGGGGCGAGGTAGGGCACGAGCGAGACGTGGAGGAAGAAGCTGTTGTCGCGGCCGATGAGGTGGCGCACCTG
>JABFXB010000463.1 GCA_013361975.1 Dermatophilaceae bacterium | reverse complement strand
GGAACGCTGGGGTCAGCGACGCACGGTGGCGCTGGTGTGCCCCCAGACCACCGACGTGTCAGGGAAGACCACGCGGTAGTCACGCGTGCTCGTCGTCGAGTACGTGAAGGTGTAACGGCCGTTGGACGCCGGGTAGACGTACTTCAGGCCCGTCCACGTCGAGGCGGTGGGCGCCTTGTACTGCACCGTCCCACGGACGTTGGTCCACGGCACGAACTTGTCCACGGAGTAGGCGTAACGCGCTGCGGACGTCGTCACCGTGACACGGGAGCCCGACCGGGTCGCCGTCAGCCCGGACCAGCCGCCGAGCCGAACGTCCATGGTGCGGGTGTTCTGCGCGCACTGCTGGCTGAAGTCGGCGCTGAAGCAGCCGGCGGGGCGCCAGGTCCAGCGACCCAGAGGGTCGTCGTCGTACATGTCGAACGGCTCGGTGCGGGTGCCATCGAAGACAAGGGTGTCCACCGGCCCCTTGCTGGTGATCGCGTCCCACGCGGCGTGGGTGCCGGGCGCACAGTCCGACGCGACGGAGATGTTCACCGTCTTGAACGGGCTGGAGATGGTCCAGCGCGAGGGCGGGTTGACGCTGCAGGTGCCGGCGGCGGAGGCGGGCGCGGCGGTCGTGACGGCGAGCGTCGCTGCCACCGCGGCGACGGCGGACACCGCCGCGAGGGCGCGGCGGAGGATGGTGCGAGACATGGGGTCCCCTGTCCAGAATGTGAGTTTGGCGGCGTGATCGTAACCCGTCGGACGGGGCGCCGTGACCACATCGCCGAGACCCGAACGAGCGCAGCACGAGGGCGCGCCAGGGGCGCGGTCAGACCTCGGCCGGGGGGCCGGCCGCAACGCCGCAGATGCCCTCGAGGGAGACGGCTCCCGTCAGTCGGGCGAGCCGGTCTCGAGGAGCCGGCGGAAGCCGTCCTCGTCGAGGATGGTGAGGCCGAGCTCCTCGGCCTTGGCCGCCTTCGACCCGGCGTTGGCGCCGATCACGACGAAGTCGGTCTTCTTCGACACCGAGCCGGACGCCTTGCCGCCGCGGCTGATGATCGCCTCCTTGGTCTCGTCACGAGAGAAGCCCTCGAGCGACCCGGTGACGACCACGGTCCTGCCCTCGAGGGTGCGCGCGACCGAGGTGTCGACCTCGTCGGCCATCCGCACGCCGGCGTCGGCCCACTTGCGCACGATCTCGCGGTGCCAGTCGACCTCGAACCACGCGGTGACGGCCTCGGCGATGACGCCGCCGACCCCCTCCGCCTGGGCGAGCTCCTCGGTCGAGGCGGCGCGGATCGCGTCCATCGAGCCGAAGTGCGTCGCCAGCGCCCGTGCCGCGGTTGGTCCGACGTGCCGGATCGAGAGGGCGACGACGACGCGCCAGAGCGGCTGCGTCTTGGCCTTCTCGAGCTCGGCCAGCAGCTTCTCGCCGCCCGCGGAGAGCACCCGCCCGTCGAGGACCCGGTCGTCGGGGTCGGTCTTCTTCGCGGCTCGCGTGTAGAGCGGGACCTGCGCGAGCTTCTCGCGGGTGATGCCGTACTCGCCCGCGTTGGGGCTGTCGTCGGCTGGGGTGAAGAGGTCGCCCTCGTCGGTGATGATGCCCGAGTCGAGCAGGGCGCTGGACCCCTCCCACCCGAGGGCCTCGATGTCGAGCCCGCTGCGCGAGGCGAGGGCGAAGACGCGCTCGCGCAGCTGGCTCGGGCACGAGCGCGTGTTGGGGCAGCGGATGTCCTTGTCGCCCTCCTTCTCGGGGGCGAGCGTGGTGCCGCACGCGGGACACTCGGTGGGCATGACGAACGCGCGCTCGCTGCCGTCGCGCAGGTCGACGACGGGCCCGACGATCTCGGGGATGACGTCGCCGGCCTTGCGCAGCACGACGGTGTCGCCGATGAGCACGCCCTTTCGCTCGACCTCGTACGCGTTGTGCAGCGTCGCCTGCTCGACCGTCGAGCCGGCGACGACGACGGGCTGCATCACGCCGTAGGGGGTGACGCGGCCGGTGCGGCCGACGTTGACGCGGATGTCGAGGAGCCTGGTGTTGACCTCCTCGGGTGGGTACTTGAACGCGATGGCCCACCGGGGTGCCCGTGAGGTCGCGCCGAGCTGGCGCTGCAGCGGCACCTCGTCGACCTTGACGACGATGCCGTCGATCTCGTGGGCGCGGTCGTGGCGGTGCTCGCCGTGGTAGGTGACGAACTGCTCCACGGCCGCGATGTCGTCGAGCACGCGCACCTCGTCTGACGTGGGCAGCCCCCAGCCGCGGAGGCGGTCGTAGGCCTCGCTCTGCCGCTCGATGTCGAAACCGCGACGCGCCCCGATGCCGTGGACGAGCATGCGCAGCCGCCGGCTCGCGGTGATCTTGGGGTCCTTCTGCCGCAGCGACCCCGCCGCCGCGTTGCGCGGGTTGGCGAAGGGCGCCTTGCCCGCCTCGACGAGGCCGGCGTTGAGGTCGGCGAACGCCGCGGTCGGGAAGAACACCTCGCCGCGGATCTCGACGAGCGCGGGCACGTCGTCGCCAGAGAGCCGCTCGGGGATGCCCTCGATCGTGCGGACGTTGTTGGTCACGTCCTCGCCGGTGCGTCCGTCGCCCCGGGTGAGCGCCCGGACGAGGCGCCCCTTCTCGTAGAGCAGGTTGATGGCGAGCCCGTCGATCTTCAGCTCGGTCAGGTAGTGCGCCCCCGCACCGACCTCGCGCTCGACCCGCTCGGCCCAGGTGCGCAGCTCCTCGAACGAGAACGCGTTGTCGAGGCTCAGCATCCGCTCGACGTGGTCGACCGTCTCGAAGCCCGTCGCGAAGGACGCTCCCCCGACGTTCTGCGTCGGGCTCTCGGGCGTGCGCAGCGAGGGGTGCGACTCCTCGATCTCGTTGAGCCGCCGGATCAGCTGGTCGTACTCACCGTCGCTGATCGTCGGCGAATCCTTGACGTGGTAGGCGAACTGGGCCGCTGCGGCCTGCTCGGCCAGGTCTGCCCACTCCTGGTGGACCTCGGTCGGGACGTCGTCGGTGACGGGCGTTGGGCCGGTGGTCTCGCTCACGCGCCCATCCTGCCAGCCACCCCCGACGCCGCCCGGCCGTGAGTCTCGGCACGTCGCGGGGAAGGTCTGTTCACGAGCCGACCCAGCAGTAACAATGAACCCGAGCCACAGCGTCCGACCCTGCGAAGGAGCAGAGATGACCAACCTCGCCGCCAACCTCGTCGCCACCGCCGGGCGCGTGCCCGACAAGGTCGGGATCAAGCTCGACCAGGCCGAGGTGAGCTGGTCGAGCCTGCACCGGGCGGCTGCGGCTGTGGCGGGGCAGCTCCGCGCCGCGGGGCTCGAGCCCGGCGACCGCGTCTCGCTCATCCTGCCCAACGTGCCGGCATACCCGGTGACCTTCTACGGCACCTTGCTGGCCGGTGGTGTCGTCGTGCCGATGAACCCGCTCCTGAAGTCCGGCGAGATCGAGTACTTCTACGAGGACAGCGGCGCCCGGTTCAGCTTCGTCTGGCCCGACTTCGCCGACGAGGCCGGCAAGGCCGCCGCCGAGACCGGCACGCGCCTCGTCGTCTGCGGTCCCATGGGCCCGGCCGACGGCCAGTTCGACGCATCCGAGACCGCCGCCGAGCCCGTGGCCGAGCCGGTCGACCGCGCCGACGACGACACCGCGGTGATCCTCTACACGAGCGGCACCACCGGCAAGCCCAAGGGCGCCGAGCTCACCCACTTCAACCTGCACCGCAACGCCGAGCG